>NZ_CP074139.1:0-44268 GCF_019968685.1 Serratia sp. JSRIV006 | reverse complement strand
ACCTGCATTAGTTACCGGAATAGTCATACCGTCCTGCACGTAATTCGTTGCCATGTTGCTTATCTCCACGGCCCCGAAGGGCCGAATTTTAGACATAAAAAAAGCCCATAAGGGCAGAGGGTTTGCTGAGTGCCTGAATTACACGCCGGAGGACTGCACCAGGCCACGATGATCGGTTGGAGCCACGCCAGCATCAATGCGCACTTTGGTTGTCACCCCGTCTGAGGTAAAGCCTTCTTGCTGATCAATGTACGGGGTATCAATGCCATCAAGGTAAGCTACCTCGATCGTGTCCGTTCCCTGTGCTGCTGCTAGGTACCATTTTTTCGTGCTGTTATCATCAAGGCGCGGCTCAGCGATCACAGTTGCGAAATTTTGCACCGGGTTGATGATACCGGCGTTAATATCCGCCCCTTTGACACTGGTAGAACGGATAACCTGGTTAGTGGTCGATTCCAGGTTAGTTGGCACCAGGATAAAGGCAGGACGAATGTTTAAATGTCGTTCGCCTTCCTTCTGCCGGCGCATGAGTTGGCGGGCATCATCCAAGCTTTTAACATCAATCGGACCGGTCGCCAGGTTGCCGTGTTTGGCATCAAACAGCGGGATGTTGTCAGTGGTCATTTTCGGGTTATCGATCAGGATGGCATAGACCAGATCTGCAACGGTTGCTTTGGCGGCACGGCCCAGCTTCATTGGGACATCAGTCAACATGTTCAAATCATCGTTGATGATGGCCTGGCGCGTGATCGAGAACAGTTCGCCATACGTCGCCAAGGCAATTGTGGCCTGTTTATCGCCCGTTGTGACGTACTTATATTCTGCACCTTCTCGGACCTTGCGCAGTGACGGGAAGCCACCCATTCCTACACGATGCGCGGTTTTAAAGTCGGAAAGTTGGCCCTTCCGCGTCCATTGCTCGTAGGTTTCCGGCGCTTCTTCCCAGCCCTGGATAATTGACTTATTGGCTACATCGATCAGGATGTTTCCAAAATCTGAGGTGCTGTGAGTAAACGCCATGCCTACCATCTGCATGGGGTTGTAAGAAGAAACGCCAATCCCACGATCAGTAAGTGACATTCGCGCACATTCGCGTAACGTCATGCCGTTGTAGGCATTATCGGCCTGCCGTTCATCATAGCCGGCGCGAGACATTAGCGCCTGGCGGATACCATCACCGGTAATATTACCGTTCCCGGCGTAAATATGAGTACCAACTTTTGCCGATGGCGTGGTGTTTTGTCCCAGTTGTGCCAGTAACTGATCTTTTGCCTTTTCGATGCTGCAATCAATATCGGCAATACAACTCGCCTGCAATTCTTGAAAGCGGCCAGGAAAACTGGCAAACAGTTCTGTAATGCCGGCCATACGCTGCTTTTGAGCTTCACGCTCTTGCGCACGAATGCCATTTTCATCAAGCGTGGTCGCTACTGGTGCAGTGGCTGCAGCTGGGGTTTGTTGTGTTGCCGCTGGCGCTGATTGAGCCTTAGGTTTGGTAATCAGGTTTTTAAGGGCATTTGGCATAGCACTATATTCCTCAAGACGTTTTGAATTGATGCAGGCCATCGCCTGCACCGCTGGGGTTAGTTGATCGGCAAAACCATGCTCTACGCACTCTTGAGCTGTTAGCCAGGTTTCCTCACTGAGCATTGCGGCCAACTCATCGGCTGTTTTCCCGGTTTTTTTGGCATAAGATGGAATAAGAACGCTCTCCACCTTATCGAGCAGATCGGCATAGTCGCGCATATCTTCGGCATCACCGCCAGTGATGCCCCAGGGCTTATGGATCATCATCATTGCGTTCTCAGGCATGATGATCGGATTACCCACCATCGCAATGATGGAAGCCATAGACGCGGCCAATCCATCGATATAAACCGTTTTAGTCGCCGGATGGCTATCGAGAAGGTTGTAAATCGCGATCCCTTCGAACACATCCCCACCAGGCGAGTGAATGTGTAAGTTGATATGGTCAAGATCCCCGAGCGCCTTTAAGCTGCTGGAAAAATTACGAGCGGTAACCCCCCAATAGCCGATCTCGTCATAGATATAAATATCTGCCGAATTCTTGCCGCTGGCTTTCATGCGGAACCAACTTTGACTACCGCCAGATGCGCGGGGGTTACTCGTCAGTCTCGTTTTGCTGTTCTTTCTCACTGGCAGCTCCTTTATCATTCGCCGGGTCTGTATCAAATTTCAGCCCAAGCTCTTTGTTTTCATCAATCTCCGCCTTGCGGCGGCGTTTCACATCACCAGGATTAGCACCGCGAGCCCTAATCCAGTCGCCCTCGGTAGCTGCCCCACCACGCAACAACACGCGCCAAGAGTTGGCCTCTTTTAGAGGGTCAATCCATGGCATTACAGGGCCACTGTAAACAGCGTTGTATAGAGTTGAACGGTCAATATCATTTGGGACTTTAATTATCCCGGCCAGGATCGACATTTTTAGCCAGGCTCGGTACTGGGGGCGGCTAACCGCTCCAATAAAGGTATTCTGTAGGATTTTGTATCCTTCAAATGACTCCACTAGCTCTTGGCGTTGGGCGCTATATGTGCCGTTATAGTTGCGGGATATACTGGAGTAACTGCCTCGACTGCCAGCAGCAACCGCTCTTAATTGACCATTCCTAAACGTTTCAAGATTTGGGTTTGGTCGGTCTGATTTGATCATCCCGATTTCCTCACCTGCCTCCAGTCCGTCGTAAATCATCCCGGGAACAATATCGAGGTTGCGATTTTCTTCTGCATCATCAGGTACAAAGGATTGGCCATCCCCTTTTTTGATGTACATACCTAACGCGGCCGCTATCCGGGCAGCGGTTAGCTCTGAGTCCTCGTAATCCTTAAGGGCGCTCAAGCGAATGATAATCCCTGATAACAGGCTATTACCTCGCACTTGGTGAAGTCGGCGGGTAAATTTCAGATGCAGCATATTCTCAGCAACGATCTGCTTTGTGTTCCCAAGGGTCATCCCTGCTGTTGGTAAGGATTTATAAACCTCGTATGCGGTCGGTTTTCCCCATCCATTTAGATAAACCCCCTGGAATAATTTGTTGCCCTCATCGGTCACTAAAGGAACAAAATCAGGCTCTAATGCTTCAATCCAGAAAGGAATACCAGCTGAGGGAATTAACCCTGTAGAAGTTCCTTGCACCAACTGGCCAAAAACCTCACCATCACGTAGCCAGGTACGGACCATCAATCTTTCGAGGATAGGACGGGTAAACTGCCCAGTCACATCGGGTAATACGGACCACTCAGCCCAAGCTGCCCGTATTTGCTTAGCCAGATCGCTTGCGACCTCCCCCGAGTTAAGAAGCGGCTGGGGATCGACAATAATCCCCTCGGAACCCACAATCCGCTCCTCCATCTTATCCAGAATGCCGATCACCAAATCATTGTTGTTGTCCATGTAGCGGGCTTGCTGACGCAAGGAAACCCCCGCAGCCTGGGTTAACTGGTTGGCATTACGATTTTCCCGTTTGGCCTTGTGCGTTCGGCTGGGTAATGAGGCCTCATACGCCCTAATTGACACGCGAGATTTTAGACGAGCAGCCTTCCAGCCAGGTGAAATAAGACCTATAACATCATCTAGAAGGGTCATTTACGGAAACCTCGCCAATTTGTATGGGGCTCGGCCATTCTTTGCTGCATCAAAACTACTCAGACGCCGCTCCCAATCAGCGCGGCCCTTGCGAATTTCACTGAGGTTTTCCATGGTCATTGCCTGGCCATTCATTGTGATCGACTTCCCTTCCAACACTGCACATTCAGCGGCTAGATAGTTGTCGATCATGCTTTTAATTTGGGCTCGATTCATACCCAGCCTCCTCCGGAGTTATACGGAGCCCACGCAGAGGGTTTAGCCTCTTTCTGAGCTGCCGGTTGTGTTGGTTTAGGGGGTTCACTGCGGGATGTTGCGGGGTTTGTTGGCTCTGCGATAGGTTGAGACTTTGAATCAACAGGGCGCGCCCAGGGGGGCGGCTTCTCCCAGTTTATTCTTTCATAGCCTCTCTGTATCACTAACGCATGGGCATAAACCATCAAGTCAAAGGCTTCGTTTGCTCCCTTGCCTGGCTTGGCCCATTTCCCATCCGTTCCTCTTTCTTCATAGGTCAACTCATCATAAAACCACTCCCCTAGCCAAGCAGGAAAATGTACATAGTTAGGCCCTGGCGTTTCGCGCTGCAGGGCATTACTTATGCGATCCTTTAGCAAGTTGGTTTGAAGGAGATACAGCGGCACATCACCGCGAGCCTCTGCTCGGCGATTTGGGCGATCGGTGTTATCAGGAAAGGTTTTACTTATCAGCTTGCCGGCACGGGGCAGGCTATCCCCCTTGAACAAGTAAACCCGTTTGTGAACGCCATCACGACGACATTTTCGCCAAAATCCATAGGCGTTACCTGTCACCCCATCCTCGCCGCCGGAATCTACCGCCATCGCCAAGATAGGCATGGTTACATTTGGGTCACTATCGAGCGGCCAAACTTTATCAAGCACATCGGTACGGAGTAGGTCCCAGTCCTCCTGGTAAGCAGCCGGATCTATAGGCTGACTTTCCCCATTAGCATCATGCCGCTTTGATTGCTTGATGTTATAGCGATCGACTATCCAACGTTCACCATGTGCTCCATAACCCACTACCTGGACTACAAAACGGCGATTTCTCCCCCCTTGTACGTCTACCGTGGCCACAAGGAATCGCACACCATCTGGAACGCTGCGCTTAGTCACCTCCTTGGCTCTGGCCATAAGGGTTTCCGACTTGCGTAGCTCAGTGCTAGAGCGGGGTAAATAAGGCTGGCCCCAGTCGGTGTTAATGACGGCCTTTAGTGTTTCCTCGCTACCTGTACGCTCGTATTCCTGTTCTGCCGTTAAGAGTTTATAAACCAGCTGCGCCCATGTTTGGTAAGCAGCTGCCGGCCCCTCCATCCAAAACGAGGCAATACGTGAACGACGAGCCTCACCGGTGATGTTGCCATGGCGATCGATAACCTGCCCCTCAATAAGCCACACACCACGCGAGTTAAGTTCTCTCTTTTGAGAGGGCTCAACCAATCCAGCGCAATGTGGACATTGCAGGCGGGCGGCTTCGCTGGCCAAAACAGGATCCGGAATTTCGCGAAATCCTGTCATGGCATCCATTGAGGGCTGAAAATACTCGCCACAATGCGGGCATGGCCAATACCAACGCCGGCGATCACCACGATTGTAGAGAGATAAAATCCCAGTGGTTGGCGGAGCCTCATGGAGAGATGTGCGCTTCCACTTCGTATCAATAATTTCTCGCCCTGGTGAACTCTCTACGAGCGTCATCCCTGCAGACATAAAGGTAGTTGTACGCTTAGAAGCCAAGGTAAACCCGTCCCCTTCGCCGTCTATATCCTCCGGAAAGCGATCGTAATCAGTTAGGGCTACACACTTGAAGTCTGAGGATGACATTACGTTTATCGATGGCCAGCCGAGCTTTAGATAGCTACCACTCAGGAAGAAACGATCATAAACGTTGTTGTCATTACGACGAGGGCTAAGGCGCTTAGCCACCTCCGGACTGCAGCGGAATGTCCGAGCCAGGCGCTTTTTAGAGTGCTCCTGGGCCTTATCCTGCGTCATCTGAATTACCAGCATGTCAGAAGGATCGCAGACTACGTTATAGATAACCCAGCCGTCTATCAGCCCTAGGGTTTTGCCAGTTCGAGCTGGGCCGACGAATATCACCGCGTCATACTCACGCGATGACAGGCTATTCATTGGTTCGACAACATACGGAGCTACTAAAGGATCCCACGGAACGGAATTACCAGCCCCAACAGGAACCCGCATAAACTGCGCTACCGCATCGGCAACCGGCATCCGTCGCGGGGCTCGTATCAGCTCACCCGTATCATTACGTAGTGTTGCGGCGGTTACCTGCGTTACCATTACTCTTCCTCCTCTGGCTCATCCTCCCCGTCAGGTAAATCAGAATCCATAATCTGCCTGGCGATCTGGTCGCGCAGGTCATCAATAATGTTTTGCACACGCACCACGGCAGCTGGGGTTAAAGCGCAATCTCGCTCCAAAATATCGGGAAGTGTTTCAAGCCCCTGAATCATACCCTTAGCCATGGACGAAAATTCCCGCGCCACATCACTGGCCGGTATAAGCTCTCCTATTTCTTGCTCAAACTTGAGGCGCTCACGCTCTGACTGATACCAGGCCTTACGGTCCATGGGTTGCATTTCATCCTCGCTTACTGGTGCGGGGATCTTCATCAACTCAGACAAAACAGAAGTAAGGCTATAAAGCTTTAAGTTGGCGTCATTACCACCAGTGGGGGTGACGTTCTTCAACCTCGCCGCTACGGTTTGCCGGTGAACATCAGACAAGGCGGCTAGTTGGCTAATATTTAGCTTTAAATTCTTTAATTCCTTGTCCATAGGGATCCCCTATCAGTGATGAGCGAAAATGAAACAATTTCGTCACTGGATTTTTTTTTGAATAAATATTTCAAAAGGTTGCAGTAGTGGTGATGGCGAATAAAAAACGAAAAATTAGGCGCTTTCCGCGAGTCCCACTCCCCGTGGCAAGGCCCCCCTCCGGGAGTACCTTTTGATATTGATTCTCATTTGCATTCAAATGATTTCAGTTGCAATCATTCAAAATGCAACTATATGCAACAATAAATGATATTGATTACCAATCAAGGTTAGGCCGTGGGCTATGCTGAGGATCTTGGTTTTAATGCTATAAAAAAGGCCGCCTTAGCGACCTACTGACTTCCACTTCATCAGCCCATCAATGCGAGAAGCGCACACGTCCAGCTCGCTCTGCGCCACTTGCAGCGCTAGAACGGCATCGCCAAACGTAGAGCCCGTAAACGGCGTTTTCTCGCATCGTTGCATATATACGGCGGGGGGATAAACATAGACCAGTTTAGGGGGCGCGGGCGGGGATGGCGTTCTTACCCCGCAGGATGTCGAGAGCATCAACAGGCAAAAGCTGATGACTGCAGTCGTTATCCTCAAGAGCTTTACGTAACGTTCTGTTTTCAGCATCGGCTTTTGCCCTTTTTTGCTGTTCAATTTTAAGCTGTTCCTCTGTTGCGTGGCGGTCAGCATCAGCAGCACCTTTCAGCTCGTTGATCGTTTCATCACGCCCGGCTAATGCAGTGCTTAACGCCTCGTTATCCCTCTTGTACTGACCTATGTCAGAATTCAAAGAATCAATACGTTGACTCATGCCAAACAGCAATGCGAGGAGGAGTAAAGCAGCCAGTAGCTGCCAGTGCTCTTTGGCAAGCTTGATTAAGCCTGGGATGCTCATAAGGCCACGCGCTCTTTTACCCAGCCATACAAAAAAGCCTCATTCGCAGGCCGTTGTTCTGCTAACTCCAGATATCTAGCAGCCTGCGAGCAGTTCAAAGCCTTAAGTAGTACCGACTCGCCTTCTTTTCCTCGGGCAAGTAGGAATGATTTAAGAGCTGAAACAGTACGCGGACCTATCTGGCCATCCGGAATTAAATCAGGATAAAGCTTGCCGCCGTTGTTCATTGCTGAAAGCCATCGTTGAAGCCATTTAGCTGGAACAGATGGCCCCATATTTACGCCCGTGTCGCAAATTTCCGCAGCAATTACTGGCGATACATCCGCTATGAGATCGAACCGTGGCCCAGTCCAGTAGTCGGCGGTGAGAATGGCCAGCGCCGTTTCACGCGATAGTTGCCGCATATCACCACTATAACCATGCGCTCTTGCTACAACCTCAGTTATTCCCCAGCGAGTAGCACCACCTTTATCTGCCGGGTTGTTAACATAGCCACCCTCCTTACCGAGAATGGCGTTGAATATTTGATCTTTAGTCATAGCATCACCTTGGCTTCACCTTGAACAACTGCACTACATTACCCCTGGCTCTCAATACGAGCAGGCAGAGCACAATGTTAATAAACAGTTCGGCGGGATCTGTAGTTCCTTCGTAGTCACCTAACGCTATACGGATCACTACTGAGCCTGTGGCAAACATCAGTCCCCAGGCCAGATATGCACCCCAACGAACGTACTCAGTACCGTTTCGACGGAATGAGAACAGGCGGATAAAAATCACTGCGCAGATAACAGCATTGATTAACGTTTCAGGATCATGAGTCACCATCGCCGCCCCCTCTTTTCCTCAGAAATCCACCACCGCTGTTGATCATCATCAGTAGGCGAATGACACAACCAGCAGCCAGTAATGCGCCTGCAGCATCTGCGCCCCGGTCATAACCAGCAGGGAGGAAATCAACAATCCACGCTGCGGCGGGTTTGTACATCGTCAGCCCTGCAGTGAAGCTGCCGATCGCCAGAATTAGGCGGGAACGAATGCCATACTCTGAGGCGGAAACAACAAACAGGATCGCGCCAGCAAAAGCACCCAGCACGACATCAGCCGGTAACCCAGCGAAAAACGTCATGACCGCAACACCCGTTACTGTCCCGCCCGCCACCGTCGTTGTGGTAGTTACAGGATCTGCCATATTTGCTCCTTTGTTCGCTCAGCGAACGCCGGGCGGTAGAAAATAAAAAGCCCCAGCGGTTAGGCCAGGGCTTTAGTCGGGTAAATCAAGGTCGCTTAAACATCCAAACGCAGAAACGCCACGTTAGTAAAAAAGGTACAGTAGTAGCTCACGCTTGTAAAGTCGTTTTGTGGTTAAAGATTCAAATCGTGGTCATGGCGTGACATGTCACACCATCGTTATGTGACATGTCACGGGTATGAGTTTACTTTGGTGGGATAGTTAGATTACATCGGTTGGGATAAAATTTACTTTAATATCCAAGTGTTGATTAAATGCTATTTCCATTTTGAAGCGTGTTAGTGATTCAGCTAATAGACCATCGGCAAATTTATCGATATCAGCCTGGTTAAACTCATCTACCGAAATCCCGGCCAGCTCCGCCTGACTATGCCAACGCTGAAACATGTTAGCCGCGTAATCTCGAGCCATGCGACGATAGTTAGAATCCATTAATAATTGATACTCGCCCTCTTTGCCTGTCCCTGCCACGGCAGTGCAGGTGCGGCAGGCGGTGCTGGTAGCAGCCAAGGGAGCGTTAACGGTAATTCCATTTATTCCTTTTAACATAGCAAAACACCTAATCATAAAATAAGTAACATATTAATCACGACACTATGATTAATTCGTTGATATTCCTTGGTGTTTTTAAAAAGTTAATTTGATACTTTTATATTACTTATTTTAATTGCTCTAATTAAACTAACCATTGGCAATTTTATATTTTTGTAAAGTCGCGAAAACTAAATGTCATCAGCGCAGTGAGAATATATAATTACCCACCTCAATTTTGTGACTTAAGTCACACTAATGAAACGGGGCCAATAGGTGGCCATAATCATGGAAAATATGCTGTTTTTTGCCCTTTTGGGCCATTTTCAAGCACTACAATTTATCAGTTATGAGAGCAGTGGATAGAGAAACTATAGAAAAAATGGTCGTGATAGCTATATGTGACATTTTAGCCAGTCAAAAACGCAGCAAGAAATGGCTGGCAAACGAGCTCTCTATGGATTACGGGAAAGTAAAACGCCTGCTCAGCCTAAGAAGTAAACAACAGCTTACGATATCTATCGCCGAGCGAATGTTACGCCTGCTAGGTAGCGATTTGCATACGGTAATCATGTCGAGCCTTATCAGCGAGATAAGGCATAAAATTATTGAAGTCCTTAACGAATATCGCCCCGATAGGTAATCGCATCAGAGCGTTTTAAGCGCCAGCTCACGCCATACGTGAGTTTGGTCGCAGACCGACTCACCTACACGCCAGCACCCACCAGCAGGCCCTGGCATCACTTCACCGCACGTCCTGCAGGTCTGCTTTGCCAACTCTGCCAGCTGTGAATTTAGTGATCGGTCATCCTGGACAAACAATAACTCGGCATACTCTTCAATGGTGTAAGGCTTCTTACCTGGCCGTCGCAATGCGGCATTGCGTCTGTATGCCTCATACTGCGCCGTGGTTACGGTAAGCTTTATGACGTGCTGGCCACCAGCTTTTAACGCGGCCAAGGCCTCTTTGTCGCGCCGGCGTTTTTCTCGTTGCCGCGCTGCAGCCTTCTCCCTTTCGCTAGCCATTTTATTGATACCCTTGGCGGCTATAAAACACCCCATCAACGATAACGTGATGAGTCCCCTCTCTGTCGTTTAGATACTTGCGTAAGGTCACCCTACTAATGCCCAGGCTTATGGCCAGCTCAGTCTGATTCATTTCACGCTTATCTAAAATGGAGGGGATTGTTGATATAACCCCCAGCTCTGGCTTTGCCTTCACGTAAGGAACATCCGGATCCTGAAACGTGGTTGTAAGGGCTGAGAACGCACTCATAAACCTACCAAAGCCCAGATGGCCATCCACCAGCACGGACCAAGCGCGCATAATAAAACGTCGTTCTTCTCGGCTTAGTTCGCCATCATTCAGCCGGCGCATTAAGTCCTTAACCGTGCTTCTACGGCTCCAGCGGTCCTCTACGGCATCAGCTGCGTGATAAAGGTCCCACATGGATTCTGTTTCGCCTTCATCCGGGCGATACAGTTTAACAGTGTGAATTGTGCTCATTAGCCCCCCTGCGCCAGGCAAAGCCCAACTTTTCAGGCATTACCCACAAGTGCCGGATGTTGGCCACGTTCACCACATCGGCCGCAGCTGGATAGACCTCCACAGCATCACGATCGGCGTAACCAACAGCGTTTTTAATCTCCTGCAAAACATCCCATGATATGCCGTCTTTCCAACGGCCATCACTGCGCATATTTACCGTGTTAATGCTCAGCCGGATAACCCCTTTTTCCTCAGTAAACACCTGGACCAGGAAATCACCATTCAAGTAAACAGCGGTGCGAGTGGGGTCATATTGGCTAGTTGGCCACCCTTCCCGGGCTATGAGAGTGAATTTATTTACCATCGGGTTTACCCTCCAGCATTGCCCGCGCATCAGCGATAATAGCGTCAAGCGCCTTAAGCCCCGCATAACCATCCGAGCAATTAACCGGATACCGTATATCCCAATCACAAAGGCGTTGAAGCAACGCGTAAGGCAAGTTTACAGGTTGGAGCGCTGCCGCCTGGTAGGCTTCCTCTGCTTTTTTGCTCTCTTCCAGCAGATATTCAACCCACTCTTTGCACTGCCAATAGCATGGATCACCGTCTATCGATATCTCATGCTGTTTGGAGTGATTTACAGTATTGATGACGCCAATAAGGTGGCCCAAAAGCCTAAGCATATCGATACCACCAGCACCAGGGGCCTCTATTGTGAGCAACTCACCCCGCTCCCCCTCTTCCCTATGGTCTGCCTTAGCCCAAAATGCCAGGACCTTACGGCCTTCCCCCTTGTAAGGCACAAGCCAACAACCATCAAGGCGTTCATATGAGATATCAATGGGGGACTGCCTTACCGCTTTACCGTCACGAAAATTAGCAGGCATCCGCAGTAGCGCCGTTGTTTCTAAATCCTGATCGAGGGTTTGTAACTGTTGGATTAACTGGCGGACGGTTTTAGGTGATCCCCACTGTACCGGGGCGTTCTTAGCCTCACGCACGGCTAGCAACTCTTTAGCCGCCAGGTAGCAAGGATGTTGATTGCCATAGACCACGAGCATTTCTTGCAATTGCTCAGTTGTTGCAACTGGTATGATCATGCCGTCCCCCGCCTGCTGTTCTTCGATATGTGCTTTAAGTGCCTTAAATACCTCAATCATCACGCCCCCTTAATTTCAAGGATTGCGTAAAAGATCCAGGTGCCAACGATTAAAACAGCTGTCAGGCGGGCTATGTATCCAACACCTAATACTTTAAAACCGTTTGACCATGTTACAAATGACATAAGAGCGATAAAGAAAGGCAACCCAAATGCAATGCAAATATTCGCAATTAATATTTTTTCCATTCTTTATCAATCCCCCTTGCCCCTTACGCAGCTAACCGAAGTAGTGCTGGCGTAGAAAACCTGATAGCAGATAACACCGTTATCTCTATCTACATAGCGGGTTAGTTTATCCGCTGAATTCTCCATCGGTGAAGGGTGATCTATTGCTAACCTATCGCATCCGGTGGCCATGATGATGCACAACAATAAAATTACGCATCTCATATCACTCTACCTCGACCTTTGCAGTAGTCCGTTTTTCAACCATTGCTTTGTATATCTCAGTGACCAATTCAGCAGCCTCTCTGCAACTATATGGCCACCCTTTCTCTTTGTTTGTGGCATAACAAAGCTCTTGCATCGCATCACATTCGAAGCCAGCAATTACCATATCCTCGGTTGGCTCTGGGGCTGAAAGCTCTGCTATACGCGCTTTATCATCACGACTCATGATGTGCGCATATTTCACAGCGTCCTGTGCCTTTTGGAACTTTGCGGCGTAGTCAGAGGCTATTCCTTCCAGTTCTGCGATACGATGGTCTTTAGCTGCCAAGCGACGCTCAAGCCCTAAAATTTCGTTACCGTCTGCTATTGTTTGTTGCTGTAGTCGCTGTTCTGCGGCCGCTAGCTTCTGCGTAGGGGTTAGGCCTTCAACGCGTTGCATGGTGACAGTCAGCGGGCCTAACTCGTCATGCTGGAATAGCAATTCAAGGTAGTTGACCGCGCCGGCGGCTTTGAATTGCTCCGCGAACGCCTCCGCCATCATCTGAATAGCAAAGCCTGAGAACGTGAAACCAAAGGATCCATCTTGTTTAGGCTCGGCCTTATTGAGCCGAACCTCTCCGGCCAGGAACTCACCCAGGGTTTTACCTGCTATGCGGTCTGTCTCAATACCTTCAAAGGCATCCATGCAGGCCTTAGCACGGACGCCGGTTTCTTTCATCGCGGCCGTTAGTTTGTCCACCTTAGCCCGCAGGCCATCACCACAATCATGCTGGCCACTACGGCCACGCTCCCAGGAAAATCCACAATCACAGGTAAAGGTGTTGCCTTCTTCTTTTACGTTCATCAGCTTTTATCCCCTGCAGTCTTACTGGCCACCAGCTTTTTAGCCTCGTTACGCGCTGTGAAATACTCCAGGCACTTGATGAGTTCGAGATCGATTTTTTCCGACTCGCGATCGTAATATGCCTGGGCGTCTACCTCATCTTTCGGGGCAAACTCGCCCGGTCCTTCCAAAAAGTTAACGATCCATTCCATCCCAGCGGCCAGGCCTCCGCCGTGGGCCGTTTCGATTACTGCCGCTCGCATGGCCAGCAATGCCCGGCCAAATGTGAGATCGGACTCTTTAAACCGCATCCTGAGATACTCGTTTTCATCAAGCAGAGCGGTCATGGACTCCTGAGAGTAGAGAGCCTCCCCCGGATTTAGCGGCCTGGATGTTCTCAGGGTGTAGACGCACTCCCCATCTATGGAGGACGCAGTAGCATATTCAACATCCCACGCTATAGGCTGGCTAAGGGCTTGGATTTTTTCGCTCATCAGTTATCGCCTCCGATATTGACGCCCCGGGCCACCAGCTCTTTTTCCCAAAACTGGCGAACGGCGTCACTACAATGTGCCAGGGCATCGCTCCACGTTGGCCAGCGGCCGTGATCGGCGTAAAAGTTGTACTGGTACGTGAGAGACTGCTGATTGTGGGGCTCGCCGGCGGCGTGTTCTGTACCGCAGGACTCACAGCAACCAGGACGGACCGGCGTTAGCAGCTGAGCCGATACTGTTTCGGTTTGCGTCACGCAGCCGGTGGCCATATCGACCGTGGTTTTTTGAATTGGGATTGTTTTGATCATTTACCGCCTCCAAGCAAAGGGGCCGGGCGGATACGCTTACAAAACTCGCCGGCGGCGTTACGTTCCTCACCTGGTTCACAGGCGCTAAAGTACGCATGCGCCGCTCTTTTACATGCTTGGTATTGTTGGAGCAGCTCGATTTTTAACGCCTCAACGTGGCACCGACTAATCAGATCAGCCAAGGCTCTTGGCTCACCTTCGACGGGCCGCAGCCAGTAACACACGGGACCATCTTCCGTGTCGTGGATAGAGCCGATAAACCAGCCATCGCCGGCGGGCGGTGTAGGGTTCCATAGACTAAAGTCGAACTCTCCAGCCTCCAGGGCTTCCAGTTGTTCGTCGGTGATATCGCTTTCCATCCACTGAAGATGGCCAGTAACGCGGTTAGCATCCAACCAGGCGGCAAACTCACCAGGTGCGCCAAACTCTCTGCCGTCTGCTGGCTCAAAATAATCAGGGTGGGACCAAAAGCCGTATTGATCGCGCTGCGGCTCCATTGCTGTGATTGGCTTTTTCATGCTCTTAGGTCCTTAAATGTGAGTTTTTTCCACCCTAGGCCGTGCTTTTTGCCAAGATACCAGCCGCGCATGATCCAGCGTTTAGCCTTACCCATTGCTTTGCTGTCAGCGCGAACTACAGCGGGATAGCCGCCATACATGAGAATTTTCGGGCGTTCACCACCCAGGCCAAGCTCATAGCCGATCCCGATGATGTCGCCGCGATGATGTGCGAGCCATGCCTCACGGTTACAGTTAGGGCATGGAATTTCACCGCCAAAAGTTAACATGTCACCATCGCCGCTATCGGCATCCCATAGTTCGCCATCGATACAGACGCTATCGAGATAGCCACCGCCAAATTCATACCCCTGATAGTTACACATGCTTTACCACCCCCTTGATTGACTTGGCTCGGGCCTGCCGGCGCGATGGTTTGATCTGCCGGTCAAACTCCAGGCAGTACAACGGAAAACGATGCTGGCGCGTGTTGGTGACCTTGTACGGCTGGCGATACAGAGCACCGCGAACGCCAGATAAAAGGCGGCGAACTTGGCGGTTACTTTTCATGATTGGCCACCTCTTCCTGTTCGGTTGCATCCTGGTAGGACTCCGGGACCACCAGCGCAAACTTCTTATGCGGCCGTTCGTTGGTTTCGAAGAAGCTAAGACGCCCTTTCATTGGTCGGTGTGACAGCGGCCGCGCAGCTTCCAAGGTGAAACCGTAGGGACCGGAAAACCAAGGGGAGGCACTCTCAGCAATGCAACCCGTTATTGTGGCCACTCCGACAATCGCACCCCGCCAGCTCGCCGCCTGGAAGTTGCTAAGAGGGGGAAAAATCACGGTGCGCCCGGTTTTCTGCTCATAATCGATCACTACATTAAATGCCGCGTCATACTCTGCGGAGGTGATACGGCGGGCGCTGGCGTGGATGAGTACCGGGCCACGGTATTTAGTGGACCAGGTGCGGTTTTCAATGTCTTTGTAGCCGTTGGCAATAAGCCAGGCCCATGGCTGACGGACGGATATAGCCTTCATAGGACCTCCACCGTAGCGCACGTACTGCACAAGTCCGGCTCCGTCCAGGAACAACCACCAGCGCAAGGACGGGAAAAGGTACAGCCACATTCCCGGCACTTTTGGGACTCATCAGGGGTTAGGCGGTAAATGCCATTATGGCGATCGGCATCGCTGCCTATGCGCTCAACTGCTACACGCTGCAGTTGACCAAAGATCTTGCGGCCAAGGGCAGCGGCGGCCAGGTCTGGGCCTGCAGTGTTTGAGGCGTTGCGGCCCTTATGCCTGGCGATGTAAGTTCCGCCAGTCATCCTTACCTTTACGTCAACAGCATGGCTTTTTGCTGCACCAGTAAAGGAGGCTTTAAGCTGCGCAGCCTCTTCGGCGGTTGCTGGCTCAAAGCGGGGATGGTACTCGCCATCAGGTGTTACTACCTCCAGTGTGTGGAGAGTGAGCAAGCCGCCAAGAGTCCAATTACAACCATGGCCTTTCCCTTTCTCTTCCGTGGGCGATGCCTTGCCAGTGAAACGACCAATGCAACTAAACCCAAGCCTGGTTTCTACTGCCTCAAAATCCGGCCCAACGCCGGCGGCGATCAAAGTGCTGGCTGATTGAACCGTTCCACACATCGGGCATTTGAAAGCGTAGTGTTCACGCTCTACACCCTGGGCCTTCACTTCTGCGCGGAATTCTTCTAACGTTATCTTTCTCATACTTGATCACCACCCACTGCAGGCGTGAAAGTTGGACGATGCCGCCAGTGTGAAATCTCGGCCAGGCTCAGTTCCTCTAGCACATCGTCATCGCTGCAGATGATCCAAAGGTCCTCAGAGCCGGCTTGCACCAGTTTGTGAGCTATGTCCTGGACGTGGCCCATGCAAACAACATCAACCGGCGTGTTGTATGGCGGCTTTTCAACCTCCGTTAAGATCCAGCCATCAGCACCCCCCGGCGGAATGATGCGGCCAGATGCAACAGCGGCGGCGTACAGGTCTTGATTGCGGGTGTCCCGGGTGTTCCAGGCTTCTCGAGCTTTGCCCATCAGCGTGGCCAGCTCCGCCTGGCTGCTAACCGCCGCCGTTAACTCCCCAGTCTGTGCGCCGCACTCTGAGCAAAATACAAATGCGTCAAGCCAGATCGCGCCGAGGAATTGGTGATTGCGTGGTAAAGGCTTGCGGGTCTGTTCGTCACGAACCATTACCGATGGAACGCCGGCGCAGATTGGGCAGGCAGCTAAAACAAGTGGTTTAACGTCAGATTTTTGGCACATTGTCGAGGTGTCCTATAAAGATTTATTTAAATAAATATTTAAATAATGCTAAAAATGAATTTAACCACGGAGGCTATGGGGTAACTCATGCCCCACCAGAAAGCGACACAGACCACCAGCATGCTGAGCAATACAATCCCTCTGTTGGACATAAATTCCCTTCCTGCAGTTATTAGCCTTGTGATAAGCGCCCCGGAGGGCGCAGGGACTTACGCCCAGGACTGGGCGCGATAACAATCTTCGGCCAAAGCCAGTGGACGGATGGCGCTTAAATGGCTGATAGCCGACCAGCAATTACCATGACAGATCGAGTAAATGGCCTGGGCGTATGTCGCAGAAAAGCCAGCTTGCTGAGCTGCTGCAAAATAATCATGCCGATCGTTGATCTGCAGTGCTTCGGTGTGTGCCGCTTCCAGTTCTTCCGGGGTGATGACTTTATTATTCATTTCTTGTTCCTTCCGTAGTGCGCCTGAGCGCCAGGTAATGCCCGTTACGGGCTGGTATCACATCGATAAGAGCGCTGCCTTTGACCACCTTGCGCCGCGTTGCCCGTAACGTCGGCTCTGCGACCTCACTACCTCGCCGCCAGCGGGAGTTACACAGGTGCTGGCCACATATCCGGTGCAGTGCCCTTATCGATGTATGTTGTGGCGGCCGGATTCGAACCGGCGACCGCACTTTGAGGACTGAATGCCTAGGGCTTGCAAACCTTTTGGCACCCACGCTGGCCAGCATTCCATAGCCCGCTCTGACCACTGAGCTACACCACAACGGGGAGAACACTGGGGCTACTGCAACGCTTATCGTTGCCTTTTCCCTGGTATTGGACGGCTGTTCGCGTTTCCGCTTGCGGCCCCAGTGCTCTTTCCGTTGTGCGCCCCGGGGGGCGCGGTGGAAGTTAGTACGTCAAATTTCGAACCAGTGGCGCTGCGGTTGAGCCGCCGCTCATCTGTACACGAACACGACTTACTGACGGCTTGGCGCGTTCTTCACCCGTGTAGCTGTTGAATGTGCATACCCCAAGCACCAGGCGAGGAACCCCGCGAAGAATGACGGTTTCACCGGCTTTTGGATGCTTGCGATAGGCCTTGCGGCGTTGTGCTGCGTTCATCGTGTAACCCTCTGCTGTAGTGGCTTTACTACTGCGCCCACCAGCTGGGAGGCGCAGGATAAAAACACTTAGATTTGATTGAGGTCTGCGGCCCAGTTCTTGATCGCATTGCGAGCAACGGGGCTGACCTGATAACGCTCATCGGAGAGGTAGGCTAGGGCTTCACGCGCAGCCATACGGGCGGCGCGTTGTTGGCGATGGTACGGATCGGATTTTGAAATCAAGCCCATCTGGTTATTGACCATGTTCTTTACGCGGAACTTGATTTCTTTGGCTGTTAATTTTTCTACTTTCATCGTCTTATCTCCGGTTTGGCCTTGGCGTCTTGCCCGGCCGCTGAAACCATATTAGGACTTTTATTCCTAATGCACAAGTGTATTTTAAATATTTATTTAAATATTTATTTATTTAATTATTTATTCATTACGGGCGGTGTGCCTATCACTAGAACGCGGTGACCGAAGTCAGTCGGGGCGCTGGCCCGCTTCTTAGCCGCCTTGTTCTTGACTACCTGGCAAGCAACACAAGTGTTGGTCTTGACGTAACGGACGTTGCTGCCGCACTTGTCGCACACCTTGCCAATAAACTTGATATCGCCGTAGGCCCGGGCTAACTGTCTGTCCTTATGCATGATTGGCCATCCCCTTCAACACTTGCTCCAGCTCGTCACGCGCTGCCGCAATCTGGCGAGTGGCCACACCGTGGACCATGCGCAGCTCATGCCCGGCGGTCAGCTTGGTTAGAATGTCCAGCGCGTTCTGAATCGCTGATCGGTCATCTGCTATACGTCGCTTTTCCACTTATCCCCCTACCGGGCCTGAACCCTTTTTTTAATCATCCAATCGAATACGAATGCGCGCCCCTTGGCCAGATGGCGCTTATACGTGCTCAGTGACATAAAAAGGGCGTGGGCCTTGTCTATCTGTTTGGCTTTTTCGTCGAGGCCCCTCAGAGCCCACGCCCCATACTCATAACGCAGCACCCTAGCCGCCGATCCGTTTACTGCAGCAAGAGCCATAACAGCGGCCTCCACTTCGGCCTCTACACTCCATAGAGCTGGCCCCCGCCCCCCACCGTTAAAAACGCATCCGGTGGTCATCATCATGTCGATCATCGAGCAGAAACCCCCGCCGCTGTATCCGCGCCAAACCCACCGCGCCCACATTTCCAACACGCGATCCAGGTCTTGCGGCCGCATAGTTAAACCTCTGAAATGGTGATCGGGTATTGATGCTCCACCAGCTTCTTTTTGACCCTATACTCAGACGTGCGGACGCCCTTTACATCGATCACCACAACATCACCGTTGGCGTAAAAAACCAGAAAATCCGCAACGTACTTAACGCCACCAGGCAGATGGAAAGGCACCTGGCGCAAGAACATCACCACTTCGCCGGTGCGCTGCTGCAGCTTAAGTTGGCTGTAATAGGCCGCTTCTTTCTTGCTGTCGAACGTGAATCCGTCAATGACGGTTTTCTTGTTCCCGTACTTCGGCGGCGCTTTGCGCAACTGCTTATAGGTCAGCATTGCTAATTAACCTCGGGTGGCAGTTCGCCCAGGCTAAAATCAAAACCTATCTCGTCCTTTACGCGCTGCGGTATGCGGTCCCAGGACTCTAGACATAGCTCGTCATCCGTCCCGTATTTCGCCGCAAAATTCGCAGCTGGCTTACCTGCAGGGTGGCGAACGGCAACGCTTGCCGATAAGCGAGCACCAGAAGGAGCCGCGCCACGGTGATGTGTAGCGCACAGGCCAAAGCCATGAAAATGACAACCAGGCTCAGTGCTGCCGTAGTCGGGATCGTGATGAAACTCCGTCCATACCTCCGGGTTTTCCACTTCGCGGCCGTCGAGAATGCAAGCAATACAGCCCACGTCCTTGATGCATGATTGGATATAGAGCTGTTCTTTCCTCGTTGGTGTACGGCCGTTCATTGGCGCTCTCTCCGCAAGAAGTCATTAAACCGGGTGATGAGGCCTGTGTAAGCCGCCCGGGCAAACTGATTTGTGTTTAGCTCGCTACGGGACTTGATGCCGCAAAGCATGCGCAGCTGTACCGCCGCCGTTTCTTTGTCCGTTACGGGTTTATTGGTTTCTGACGCCAGGAAGCGCCAAAAGGATTTGTTTTCGCAGTAGCGAACTGCTCCGAATACGTAGCTCATGAAACATCCTTAAAGCCACGCATGCGGCTATAACAGGCGGAGAAGGCCTCTTCCGGTGTTATGTACTGGCGCTGTTTTTGCGGAGTGTCTAAGCAACCAGGGCGGCCACAGACAAATACATCCGTAGGCATGATCGGGTTTTCATCAAACAGCTTATGCAGCGGTGCTGCAGGTATGCAGATAGTCGCGTTCTGTTGGCGCAATAGCGTTAACTCTTGCTGAGTGCTTACGCCAGTGATAACCAGTACAAGCCCATTGGGCTTGCGGCCTTTCAGGGCAGCGCTAATGCGGCTGACTTTCTCATCTGCCGTCCAGTCGCGGGGGTTGTTGGGGATCTGCTGTACTCGAAAGGATCCCTTTAAATCCCTGGCCAACTGCTTAGCCATAGCCACCTGCGCGCCATGCTTGCCGCCAACGAACGCCATGATCATCATTCGCTTTGGCTCCTAAGTGATGCACTGCGGGCAGCTCCGATGGCTTTGTGAATCTCTTCAACGTTGCCACCATCACGGCCTTGAGCTTCCAGCTCTAAAACAGCTGAGCGGATTTCCTGCACTGTAACTTTCGTGATCGCCCAGCGCCTTAATAGGCGGGGTCCGTGTAAGTTGCAACGGTGCGGCGGTAGCTCCATTTCTTCGAAGATCAGCTTTAGGCGATCCAGGTCATACACCAGGACATCACCACGTAAACGGCGGCTCCTGGCGGGCTGTTGGATTTTGGCTTGAGCTTTCGCCTCAATGTAGGCGCTACGTAACGCGGACAGGTCTACACGGCCATTGGATGCCTTGATGAGAGCATCCTCATTTTCATGAGTAGGAAACCTCAGTAAGCGGCACCAACCGCCCAGGGTGGACGGCCTAAACCCGTGCTTTTCAGCACATTTGTTTATTCCGCCTTCTTGCTTAACCCATTCCTGTAGCGTCACGGTCAGCCCTCAAAAACCACACTTAAAATTAAGATAACCACAGATTGAGGTTATCGCAAGCAAAAAAAATATACATAACTTCACTTTGTAGTAATATAACCTCACTTTGAGCGAGGCCTGGACGTGATGAAAACTAGAGACGAACAAACAACGCAGGTGATCGGCGTGCGGTTACAGCAGAAACGAAATCACGCGGGAAAGACCGTGGCTGACGTACAAGCGGAAACCGGCATTCCACGCAGCACCCTACAAAACTATGAGTCAGGAATTAGACAGGCACCGCTGGGCGTACTTAGAAAGCTGGCCGGTGTTTATCGCACCTCAGCCGCATACCTGGCCGGGCTGACTGACAATGAGGGCGATCCTGATGCCCTGGCGTTCTCGACTGCAGATCCGTTCTTGGTGGGGAAAAATACGACTAAGGATGACTCTCTAGCGTTCAACTCTTCTATGCTGGCCAATATGGGGTTATCACCAGCAAAACTGGCTCTAATTAAGTCACCAGACAACCTGTTAGAAGAGGTCCCGAAAGGGGCCGATGTTCTTATTGACACATCGGTAACAAGTGTAACTGAAACAGATATTTACGCATTTAAAGATGATGTAGGAAATATTCAGATCCGCGCGGCACGAAAAGAAATGGGGAAACAGGGTTTTATTGTTTACGCTACGAAAGATGTCCATTTTCCGCCTGTTCACATCCTGGATGATAACAACGGCGTGGCAGTATTTGGACGGGTCGTTTTCGTGGGGATCTGGCGCTAGAAAACCAGCACGGCGGCTCGTCGTGCTTTTTTTTCGCCCAAATCAACCACGTAACGAATTTTTAACCACATTACGTAGCGTAATTATGTGTTAAGGGGTTGTTATGCAAGATAAAGGCAAAAGAGAGTATACAGTTTACACTATTCAATCAAACAATATATTGTCTAAAAACATGGCGTTAGAATGTATTCTCGTTAAGTTTCTAGACGATGATAACGAACTGGGGAAAGACCAGAAACTGCTTGATGCTGCATTGTCATTAATACTAGAGCAGGCGGAGGAAATAGATAGTTTCCGAATCATTTGTAATTGTGCTGATCGGTTTGGTACTGAACTTCTCCGCATTGCTTCCAAGAATGTTGGAGCTGTGGCAATGACAGAGAAACTCATAAGGGATGGTGACGAAAGTGGCGATCTTGGCGAAAGCCTCTTAGCGCTCATTCAAAACCAATTTATTGACATTCAACGTGTTAGGGAAGGAATTACCAGCCTATAACCCTATGCGGGCCGTTTTTAGCCCGCTACATTTTATTAAATAAATCTTTAAATAAATATTTATTTAAAGGTACTTTACACTGCCCTCCTCCTGCGCTAATCTCTCCTTGCTGAACATTTAAATATTTATTTAAATATTTAAATAAATAAATCTTTATAAGGAACCTCGACAAATGACCTTATCAGTAGCTCTAGCCTCCGGCAAAGGTGGCGTTTCTAAATCTACTCTAGCCCGGGCGTTAGGCGTCACATACGCTAAGGCGGGCTGGTCTGTGCTTGGTGCCGATCTGGATATTGGCCAGGCTACCATGGCCAACTGGATGCGCCGCAGGATTGGCAACGGCATAGAGCCAGTGTTTGACGTGCAGTCTTTCGGTGCGCCGTCACTCGTTAAGAAGAAGATCGACAGCGATGCATGGGAGTTTATTGTGCTCGACTGCGCCGCCTTTGCGTCAAAATCGACCATCGAGATTGCGCTCATGGTTGATTTGATGGTTATCCCTACCCGCTTTAGCCTGGATGATTTGGAGTCAACGGTGAACACCGCCAACAGTCTGGTTAAAGCTGGCATTCCTGTGAATAAATTGGCGGTCGTGTTTAGCGCTGTTGCCGAGAACGCCCAGGACTTTGAGGACGCTAAGGCGTATATGGAGCAAACCCCATACTTTGTGATCGAGGGCTATATCCCCCAAAAACCAGCACTCAGTAAAGCGCAGGACCTCGGCCGCAGTATCATAGAGTGCGCGTATGTTGCACCCCGTGAGAGAGCGGATAAGGTTGTACAGGGCATCATTGATCGCCTGGAAGCAATAACAGAATAAGAGATTTAAATCATGGCCAAACCAGCAAGAAAAGGGAAAGGCATTGCGCCAACCCTGGAACAGACCTCAACCGGAATCGAGACAACTGCTAAAGCCGGCCGGGAAACGAAAGGCGGGAAGCCTATGAACTTCAATATGGATCCGGAGTGGGTTATTGATTTCAAAACCTATGCGGCGTCTAACAACATGAGTATGAAAGAGCTGTTAGAAAAAGCATTTGCGCACTACAAGAAGAACCACGGTTAACAGGTGGGAAGTGTAACGGCCAGGATTGCGGCCCGGCCGTTACGACACTTAACTACAAGGGGTAGTTTTATGTCTGAGCAACAATATAAACAAATTTTGAAAGCCCGTCTAATTGACCTGCCCGAGTTGAAAATTAAAGATGTTGCGGCCGTTCTGGCCACTCGCCCGGCTTGGTTGCGTGAAATTGCAAGCCGTTGCTTGATGAAGGCGGCATAACATGGGGACTAAAATCATGGATGTAACCGTAACAACTGAATTACCGCCAGCTGAGGCCATGGCGTTGGCCCAGCTCGTTAAGCGTCTGTCCTGGTCTGAAATGCGGGCGTGTGCTGTCGATGATGATGAGACTTACCTCATTAAAGCGGCAGTGCATAAGCTACAGCAGTCGCTAGCCAATGCAGGGTATAACCCTCGATAAGAGCGCGGGCTGAGAAATCAGCCCATGCTGTTTCTACTTGCGCGTTGTGTCTCCGGGCGGTATTGTTCTCGCATCACAGCTCATCTGTGATCGGGATTTGCACCCCGTCGGAATCACAACGCATACCGCGTTAGCGGTTTTTTTATGCGTTACGCATAGCTACACCCTCTCAATGGTGGGCTGTGTGAGGCATCCGCAAGGATGGCCGGTTTCCTTGTGATTCCCCGGTAGTGCAAACCTCATACAGTCCACCACCAGATTTGCACCTTGGTGGTGATTACCTGAAAAAAAGGAATCACACTATGACCACACCAAACCCGCTTTTAAGTACCCCTGAACACTTCATTTCTTCGCAGAATGGCAAGCTGATAACTACTTCTATGGCCATAGCTGAGGCGTTCACAAAAGAACATAAAGACATACTTAGAAAAATAGAATCTCTTGATATTCCTATCGATTTCTCATCAGCGCATTTTTACGCTCATGATCAAATAATAACCGTAGGTGGCGGAGCTAAGCGTAAATCAAAGATTTTCCGCATCACAAAAGACGGCTTTATGCTCCTGGTCATGGGGTTTACCGGAAAAAAGGCGATGGCCGTCAAAATAGCCTACATCAACGCGTTTAACATGATGGCCAAGGAACTAGCCAGGCAACAAAGCCAGGCCGACCAGGTGAAGCAAAAGCAGCTCCAGGAGATCAGCTCCAGGGCTGCGAAAGAGCACGAGCTATTTAGAGCAGCGCCGGCGTATCGGCTTGAGGCCCGGGATTATGTCTGTGAGGTGTTGGAGGATTGCCGGGCCTTTGCTGTAGAGCACGGGATCAGCATGGCTGATTGGGAGCCGGTCGATAGAGATAAAGCGGCCTCGGGCATCCTGGCCGATATGCTTCACGGTATTCGGGCAGAGCTGACCTTTAACAGCATGACCTTAGAGCCGCAGTTTAAAATACTTCCCCCAGGGGCGATGTACATCATGCCAACGGATCCAGACTGCATGATGGCCATAGCCGATCGAGTGGTCAGCAAAGAGGTACTGGCGGCAATGCTGCAAGCCGGAATTGCGCGGCTAGCTGCCGGCGCGAAAGCGTGACGTTGTAACTTGGTGTAACCGTGACATGTCACGTTTTTTAGTGTGACATGTCACGGCCAGGTAATCAGTAGTGATGTGATGAACTCGCATCGCAATATTCAGACGTGGCCACCGAGTAAGACTTATCAAACACCCACGCACCAGAACCCGCGCCGTATCCGCCCCAATTCAGAACGCGGCCAACTTGTTTGGTCAATGCATCAACCGCGTCAAAGTCACACTGGCCATCTTCATCACGCACATAAACCTTTACGGAATCACGGCCAATGGTCAGGTTATCCATGTTGATTTTAGCCAGGGTTAGAACTTTGCGAATTTGGTTAGCAGTCATCGGTTTATCTCCGGTTGGGCCTTGGCAGTATGCCCGGCCGATAGAGATATATTAGGACTTTTTTTCCTACTTTGCAAGACTTCTTTTTAATAAATATTTATTTAAATATTTAATTATTTAATGAATATCGCGTTGACTTAGTGCTACTTAGTGCTACATTAAGTAACACTAAGTAGCACAATGGAGGCCGAAAAATGCAAACGGTTAAAGTGCGCCAGCAAGGCGGCGCGATGATAGTCACCATCCCTCGCGATGTAGCGGCCGGGCTTGGCTGGGCTGTAGGAACGGAAGTCGCGATCGAGCGGAGCGGTGAAAAGCTAAGCTTTAAATCAACAAAACGCCAAGCCCGGGGCTCGCTCACTGTGGCCGAACTACTTGGCCAGATTGACGTTGAGGAGATCGCCGCGTTAAACGAGGGTAGTAAAGGTTTTGCTGAGGCTAAACCGGTCGGCCGGGAGGTCTGGTAATGGCTCCAGGACGGATCCCACAAAAAGGCGATATTTGGCATTTTAACCCGGACCCGATAGCCGGCCGGGAACTGAAAGGCGATCACTATTGTATCGTCGTCACTGCGGAAGAACTTAACAGAGCTCTTGGCGTGGCCATCTGTTGTCCTATATCTACTGCAGCTCTTGCGGCCAGGTCTGCCGGCGTTACGGTGACCGTCCAGCCTATGGATACAGAACGCGGTGATATCCGGGGCGTAGTTCTCTGCCACCAGGTAAGGGCTATCGATTTACTGGCCAGGGGCGCAACGTTTGAAACAGTCGCAGAGGAACCGCTGATTAATGATGTCATTATCAAGCTGACGAACCTCATCGACCCAATGTAAACTCTCTCCACCGGCCGTAAGGCCGGTTAACTGTAATTGAACACCGGCTAACGAGCCGGTTAACTGTGAATATAGAGGCAACATTTATGGCAAGTCGTGGCGTTAACAAAGTTATCCTGGTAGGGAACCTGGGCCAAGATCCAGAAGTCCGCTACATGCCTAACGGCGGCGCTGTTGCAAACATTACCCTAGCGACCTCAGAAAGCTGGCGTGATAAAGCGACCGGTGAGCAGAAAGAAAAAACGGAATGGCACCGCGTGGTGTTGTTCGGCAAGCTCGCAGAGGTCGCCGGCGAATACCTGCGTAAAGGTTCCCAGGTTTACATCGAGGGCGCTTTGCAAACTCGTAAATGGACCGACCAGGCCGGCGTAGAGAAGTACACTACAGAGATCGTGGTTAACGTTGGCGGGACTATGCAAATGTTAGGCGGCCGTGCAGCTGGCGGAGCTCCTGCAGGCGGTGGCCAACCAGCAGCCGGCCAACAAGGCGGATGGGGCCAACCTCAACAGCCACAGGGCGGCAATCAGTTTAGCGGTGGCCAACAGCAGGCACGTCCAGCGCAGAACAGCGCGCCGGCGGGCGGCAACGAGCCACCTATGGACTTTGACGACGACATTCCTTTTTGATCGAGCCATTTTTCAAGGCCGCGCATGTCGCGGCTTTTTTTATGGAAAATCGGACTTTTTAACATAATGGCCGTTTAGCGCATCAGCGCAGGACCACTCATCCAAGATTTAGCCCCTACCCGCCAAAACAGCAACTTTACTCCCTGGTAAATAGCCTTAAATTATGTTGCTAATTTGTTATTAAAAACTGAGTTTTGATTTCAGGCCAAAACGCTGGCGAAAGCTCTATTTTTAGCACTTATGTGATATTGCCCTATCCAGTCGATCCCATTGCTCACAATCTTCCTCATAGGCGCAATTAAACGCCTTGTTCGGATCGAGATACACCTCATCAGTCAGACGCTCCCAACCTTTCAGCCCCCAATGATAAATTACCCACCCTGCCGCTGTGTGGTGTATCACGATAGACCGCCCGCAATCGCCGAAGGACCATCGCGGCAACTCATCGCCAACACTTTGAAATTCGAACCGTGTGCCACGAATTGTTACGCCCCCCATACTCACCTCGTAACTGTGTTTTTATACAGTATAAATAAAAGAGGCCAAAAAAAAAGCCCCCGAAGGGGCTGCTATCAAAGGTGGGTGTTTAAACCGGTGAGTTCAGTAAAGGTAGATTGGAGCATGTCACAGTAGATCATGCTTTCCTCGCTTAATAATTTTACATTCATCCCACGAATTTTATAGGCTTTAATTGTGTAGGTGTCGGATGCATCAAGAATGATGTGCAAGCGCGTGATGCCATTTTTTACGTAGTGCGCCGTCTTTGGTAGGTCGAACTGTAACCCGTACTCTATGGCTAGGAAGTTTTTAGCACCAGTCATTGCTTTAAAGCGGTTGCCGCCGAGTTGCTGAAGGATAGTGTTTGCGATTTCGATAGTCATCGGGTTTATCTCCGGTTTGGCCTTGGCGGTATGCCCGGCCGATAGAGATAGAATAGGACTTTTTTTCCTACTCTGCAAGACTATTTTATAAATATTTAAATAAATATTTAATTATTTATTTTTCTAGCATGAACCTCCCAGCGCTCAATCCCCGCCTTTCCGCAAAACTCAGCCAGGTAATCAAGCCCGGACCACTCACGAACGCCGCCCCGGGCCTTTTCGACAAACACGGCCATGTTACCTACCCCACATAGCCCGAACAGCTGCCAGCGGCCGTGCTCGTTCTTTGTGGCCACAACCTTAGAGAACGCGCCAGCGGTGAACATATCCATAAAATCAGCGCGACCCTTTAACTTCAATGCGATGCTACTCATCAAACAAACCTCCGATTTGCAACCTGCAAACCTACTATTTGTGTGTAGGCGCAATCATGCCCAGGCCTGCCGCGTATACCAACAGGCACCAGCCCGCATAGGTCGCACCAGGTGCGCCGGCGACCCATTTCCGGATCGTCCTGCCTTCCACGCCAGCATAGTTCCCTGCGGCCGAGCCAGTGAATTCGGCAAGCTTCATGATGATGCGCATATCATCGCCCGTCGGACGTTCCCACCCGTCAGTGTATGGGAGCAACGTATTAGGGTTTAACCCGTTATTTATAGCCTCTTGTCGAGCGGCTTCTATCTTCGCGTTAGTCATCTTTACCTGGGGATCTGTTATCAATAACTCACAATAGGACTTTTTATCCTAGTTAGCAAGTGATAATGCATTGCTCATTCTGGATTTAGAACGGCGTAGGAGCTTCGTGATGGCCATAACGCTGATAGCCTGGCCAATGTAGGTCTTAACTGCTCTTATGCTCGTAGCTTTCCACTGGCTTTGAATTTACCCCCTCTTCCTGCTAAGCGCCGTTAATGGCACGGCCTGGCAGCGATAAAGTGGTTACTGGTCGGAGACAAAAGAAATATTCAGCCACTTGCCCGGGCGTGTGCGCCTGGGAGGTACATCAGAGGCGTTTACGCCGATCCGAACCGGCGCAAGCGTAGCTTGCTGCAAGGGCGGACATTATCCACACGCAGTGTGCCGTATAAGTTTAAGTATTTAAGTAGATCTAAAAGATAAAGGACTAAGGACTAGGTAATTTTGCATCTAAACCTATTGGAAGCATGTAGTTATGATTTCCACTTGCATCTATATGTGTATAACTCATGACGGTAAGTGATCACCGCCGGAATTAGGGGGATTTGTCTAGCTAAGGGAGTTTACTATGGGGATTTTTTAGGCAACTTGCGCCAGCATTGGATCGCCGCTAGCGCGGCTGTATGCCACGCTGTTTAACGCCTGCTAATTGAGTGGGGTTATATCGGGGGACTATCTGCAATACGCCTCAGCCTGCCTAGCTCGCGATCTACCAGGGCTTTTATCCCATCCGGGCCAAGTGCTACTAACTCATCACGGCCAAGGCGCTTAACCAGGTCTTTGGTTATTTCGTGCCGCTGATCATCCAGGGTTTTAGCGGCCAACTTTTTGGCCAGCCGACGCGCTGTATGGTCCTTGTTTTGTTTCTGCCGGCGTTCAAACGCTATGCGCCGGTGAGCTTCACGAGCGCGCCGGCGGGCTTCTGAAACTGTGAGTTGCTCTTGCTCTGCGATCGATAGACCTCGCTTTTGAAAACCCAGTTGCTGCCGTTGGGCGGCTTCGTATTCACTTTCAGCTAAGCCGCACATACGGATAAACAGCGGGGTAATTTCTATCAGCTTGGGGATCCATGTGCCGGCGGTTCGGTCCCATACTTTTTCGCATTTAAGGATCCCATACTCTTCAAGCGTTAACACGGCACGGCTAGCACGAGTGATCGACTCATTGCCGGCAGCTGACTTTGTGGCCAGGCCGCACTGATGCGCCAGCATTTCTACGCTAACCTGAGCGATGCCGGTGACAGTGTTTAGGTGATGTGCGATCGCCTCGGTGACAGCCTGAATGGCGCGGCCACGATGCAAATTAAAATGACGCTGGCGGCGTATCGGCTTGAGAGTGTTGGGGTTTATCGGCAGAAGTCCATAAAACCCTTCCCACTTCCAAACCTTACGTTTGGCTGCAAAGTTACACAGTTTCCTGATGAAACTGGGCCTCGCTTTGTGGTGCTCGGGCGCTATAAAGGCCGGGCTGGGGTTATGAACATAATTTGTAAACATGTACGTGAAATCTCGGCGCATTGCGCTTGCTTTTGCCGGTATCCACGTCTATTATCGGAGTTGTCGAGGCGTCCGATGATAGTTTTTCTTGGATACCGGCATAACCCCCGCAGTTTCCAGCTGCGGGGGTTTTGCTTTTATATCTCCCGGCAAACTTCGCCAGAAGGCCTTTAATTCAGTTTGTGGCACCAAAACCACACATCGGGCCACGAATGGAACTCTAGCACACTCGAAACACCTTCGCACCAGATCTCGTGCCGGTCGAGCGCTTTTTGTTCCATATCTGATCCGGATCCCGAAAGGATCCTTTTACATCCGGTTGATAATACGCGCAACAGGTTGAACGTCAATTCAAAATAAAAAATTGGCCTGGTCATCGATCGTTAGAAGATCGATAGGGCGGGGCAGCTCGCACCCCGCCTGGCCTTACTTAAAAATATACTTAGCGTACGTTTTCGTACGGCTGGGCTTCAGACCCCTACTTACTCCTTAGGCTCCTTGGCCGGTTCAGCTTCACCTGGTGTCGGTTCTTCCTGGACCAGTTCCTGGCCTTCTTGTTCGGTTTCCCCTGTCTGCTCAGGCTCCAGGATGATTTCGGCCTCCGGTACCGGCTCCGGCTCGTCTACTACGGGCATCTCAACACGCAGATCAATCCAGCGACCGGCAGGGATGTCGATCGGCTGACCTTCCTTGTATCCGGTCTTGACGTTCTGGGCGAACTTCGGCGCGGTAGAGTTGACGCGGTGGAAGGTCTTGATCAGCAGGTCGCCGGTTTCGTCTACCTCGTAATCCACCCAGACCAGCGGCAGCTTGTTGCGGTCTGTTGGTATTTCGATACCGCCATCCATCCCGCCCCACTCTGCATCTGCATTAAAGCCGAGAGTGCCAGAAATACGATAGACACCTTCGGAAACCCGCTCAGTTGTTACACCCTGGCTTTCGCCGTTAAGTTCGCACTCACCAGTACCGAACAGTTTGACGATCGGGGAGGCTTTCTTGATAAAGCCGTTGGCGTCTACAGTGGTGTTTGTACTGTGCCATAGAGAAGCATATCCAGACCAAATGCCTGCATAGTTTCTTACTCGCGCGCGTATATCTAAGGAAGATATTTCTTGTGCAAACAGAAACTCCCAACGATTGACACTATTTAACCCCCCTTGCAGCCCAGCCCAACTGCCGTTTGTAGGAGCGCCTGACGTTCCACCTTGTGGGGCCGCAATAAACTGGTTCGGAGAAACAATATCAAGCGAGGATGGAATTATCGCGTTATAGCCTCCAAGGCCATAATCGCCAATTCTCAGCCCGTTAGATAATGAGTTTTCATCCCACATTACTTTCCAGCCTTGGAATACCCCATTCCTGCAAACATTACGATATACCTGATCGAATGAACTCGGCGCAGTGATAAGCGCTGTCGCAAACACGACGCCTTGCACTCCACCTGAAATAGAAGCCAATGTCCAATCGAGCATATATGCAGTATCACTGCGAGGCATGTCTGTACCTCCAGCCCATGATACATATTTCCCACTTTGCTGAGACTTTATTGCATTGAGTGTATCCACCAAAGGCATTGCAGGTGTAACGCCTCCAATACCAAACTCACCTCTCTTAACAGAGTTGGTCAGCGTGGCCGCTGCGTTATTCTCGCTGGTCTTTGCAGCCGCTGCTGATGCGGCCGCAGCTGCACGCATACCGTCTACAGTGGCCACAATCGCCGGATTTAAGTCGGTTTCACCGGGGATTAGAAGGAAATCGTTTAGCGTCCCTGTTGCTGAGTTTACTTTAACTGAAATACTGCCACGGTTTTCCGGTGTGCGGCCAAATGCGCTGATGAACACGCTATAATCGCCGGGTTCAACCGTGAGTGAATAACGCCCGCTAGCATTCGTTACAGAGGTAGAGCGCTCCTGAGTAATAACTGTTGCTGAGGTTCTTAAAGCGCGCAGCTCGATTACTACGCCTTCCAGCGCATCACCCATTGGCCCTTTTAATACACCGCTGATTACTGTCATATTTTTACTCTCCAATAAAAAACCCGCTACTTGAGCGGGCTATAGTGATTGTTTGTTTTCCATAACTACGAAGAGAAACGGTTTTGACCTTTCCGGAATGCCATTACCGCCATTTTACCGCTTGACCATGTTTGGCCGCTTTGAGCACCAGTAATACCAAACTCTATATCTAAAGTTCCATTTGGAGGAACATTGATAACAATAGCTCCGGTAAATTTCCCATAAAGTGGATTAGCACTACCACGCCAGTAATCAACACCATTAACCTTTATAAAAACAGTCCCAGAGCCGGAACCCTGACTATTGAGTTCAATATTCACATACGGCACGACCACAATGGAATCATAAGGCAGTCCGCCACTAAAATACCTGTGATTATAGCCATTCACGCCAACAACGTTTATTGCCTCCCATACACCAGCGGAAACCACATCGCCTAGGATTTTTTCAGCATAAACAGTTCCGGTAAAATATCCATCCGCTCCGCGCAACTCCCCGCCGAAGTAACCATTATACGCTCGAAGTTCTCCGGCAAAGTAGCCACTCCACGCTTCAATATGACCACGAACAGTAATGCCATTAAAAACACCATTACCATTCTTATTAATAGACCACCCTGTTTGATTATCCCAATTATAATTATTAGATTGGATGTACTCTCCAATCTTTGCATTAGTAATTGTACCATCCTTGATAAATGCCGAGTTCATGAATACCTGGCCATTATCAACAGCAAATGGAACAGATACCCCAGAAGCTGTGCCGTCAACAGAATTCAAAACTGCGAATCGGTTCGCGTTTATCAACACTTGGCTCTGCATGCCTTCTGGGGTGTTTTCAACACCTACCCCGATCCCGGCCAGATATTGTTTGCCGTCTACCGTCTGACCAACCTTGACGGCCCACATATCCTGCAACTTGCTTGCGTCCTCTATCGGCCCCAGCAACTCCTTGCCGAGTTGAGTTTGTGTTATCTGGCCGGTTAGATAGCCCAGTACGTCGCTGGCGTCGTCGCTCGATGTGCCTTGCGTCCACGCTGTCCATGGCCCGGCATTGCCCAGGCGGTCAACCAAGCGAGCTTGGAACCAGAAATTCACCCCGGCGGCGAGACCGGTCATTGTGTGGCTGCGCTGCGGGTAGGCGTAATCGCCCAGGTGCATTTTGCCGCTACCGTTCGATTGGCGGCTATACCAGATCTCTGTCCTCTGTGTGTCCTCTGCGCCATTTGGGAACGCCCAATTCAGCACTATGCCAAACACTTGGCCAACCGTGGTAAAGCTTGCAAGCGCGGGCGGCTCTCCTATCTTGCCCTTAAGCGTCATTTCCGGGGCATTGGCCCACACACTGGAAATCTCGACCGGATTTATCGCTCTTACACGAGCCTGATAGCGACCGGCGTAAATCCCCTGTACTTCAAAGCCCAGCGTTGAGACTCGCGGCCCGGGGATCCAGTTGCCGTTATCACGCCGCCACTCCGTTTCGTATGCAATAGCGTTTTCAGCCCTATCCCATGTCACGTAAAGCGTGGCCACGGCCAGGCCTTGGATAGTAGCGGAGTTTTCACGTATACGAACGTTCTTCGGCGGTGCCTGGACGCCCGGAGGAATAACGCTGATCGGGCGGTCTTCGATACGTGCGCCGGTATCGATACGAGCGTATTTGTCCGGGTCGTGCTCGACGCCGGTGATATCGAACGATACGCCGTCCTCATTTTCCGTGATACCCGTTACGCGGAATTGCTGGATAGCGAGATCGGACGCATCAACAGCCCACGCGCACTCTGCAGCTGGAACTTCGCTGTAGTTGTTCGAGACTGTTACTACCTTGCCGTTAACCGCGCTAATCGTGCGGGCCTGCGCTTTGCCGCTCGGCAGGTTCACGATCAGCCGTTCGCCAACTTTTGCCGAGGACACACGATCCAACGTGATATTACGGCCGGATACCGAGCTGATACGGCCACCAAGCGGCCGGCCGGCTAGAGCCTCATCGGCAACGCCAATAATCCAACCTGGTAGGGGGATATTGCCATCAGCCCCCACCGTGAACGAAATAACCCGGTCTTTATCATTAGTCAGTAACAGCCATTTACCACGCCTGATCGCCTCCGTCTGCCGGGTGCAGCCTATGGCCGTTAAATCGGCTTGTTTGACGTTGTAACGGCGTATCAGATTGTTATCAAACACCGGCTCTACTGAGTCCTGATAGCCGTTTGCTGGGTCGCTCCAGCTCACCATAGCCACACTGTAGTGTGTCTTTTCGCTAGCACTGCTTTCAGTAAATCGTCCATCTTTGACGCTGGCGCGTGTGTAGATGTAATCAACATCGCGGGGCATGTCAGCTAAAGCATTCATGCTGTTGTTAGCCCAGAATGTCATCCCTCTGAAAATATTGGCAAAGTCGCGGAGGACCGTCCAGGCTTCCTCTTGGGACTGAATGTAAGCGTCACAGATAAAACGCGGTTCTGTGCCGCCGCCACCGCGCCCATCGGGAACAAGCTGATCGCAATATTGCGCGATAGCGTACAGGTCCCATTTAGTGAGCGCCAGGTTCTCTGCCTTTACTCGGCTGCCGATGCTGTAGCGGTCGTTGATAAGCAAATCGTAAAACACCCAGGCGGGGTTATTGGTCCAAGCCCATTTAAAGCTGCCGTTCCACGTACCTGTATAGGTTCTGGCGATCGGGTCGTAGGTCGTGGGGATACGGATCACGGAGCCTTTAGGCTCGCAGGAAACCTGCGGGATGTTCTGAAACTGTTTCGCGTCGAACTGGACAAATAGCAGCGCGGTTTCTGGGTACCGGAGTTTCACGTCGATCTGTTCGGTGATCGACTCAATAACCATCTTATCCGCAATACGGTTGCTTGTGCTGTTGGGCGTGATCCGCCGTACACGCACCTGCCAGCCAGTTGAGGCTTTGGGTAAGTTGATGCGGTGGCTTCGCTCGTATTTTGTCGTAGTCTTGCCATCAACAGCTGTTTTCAGCATTTCACGATAAGTGCCGCCATCGGTCGCAACGTCGATCGCATACTCGATGCGATAACCCACTACATCACCGTTATCCCACTGCTCCTGTAGTTGCTGCCACGAAAAGCGCAATCGGATGGCGGAAAGCTGGGTGTTAGTCAGCGACCGAACCCAAGGGTTAGCGCTTGTCAGCTCTGTAGCAACTGTTATCTCGTTCTCAACGTCAGGCATGCCCGGGATATAGTCTTGATCCGGAGTACCTGGCCGGAACTCCCATTTCACACCGGGAAAGTTCTCCGTACCGTCCGGCCCAATGATCGGGGTACCATCGAGAAAGATATTTTTACCGTCCAAGCCACCGGCCAGCTCCCCTTCTGCAAGCGCAAGCAGGATTTTGGCATAAGAAGTAGATTGCAGGGAGTCAGGGGATTCGACGGGCGTGTGGGCATCACCGCCGCCACCTTTGCGGCCTTCAATTGTTGCCATTGATTTTCTCCAGGCGTAAAAAAACCAGCCTCGGCTGGTCGGTGGGGAATAATGATTAATTACTGCTGATCTTCCGCGAAAATCCCCGCTGAAATGATGGCTCCACCGATCCGCCGCTTACCGTAAAGAATCGGCACCGGGTTACCCTGCGCGATTGTGTTCACTGGCCCACCGAAAGCATAGCTCGGTTTATTGTCCGGGCTTTCGCGCCGCGCTAATCCCCCGGGCTGCGGTGAAAGCATTTGTACTACACCACCGAGCATCATAGATGCCCCAGACATAGCCATCCCGTAACCAATCGTTCCGCCGATACCAGTCCAAGATGTCATTACCCCCACAACCACACCAACTACTACTAACACTGCTCCGAGAATGGTTTGGAAAACACCAGATTTTTTACTGCCAATAATTATTGGTGCAATTCGGATATCATCAATCCCTTGAAACTCCAATTCTTCCTTTCCTATGTTTTTCTTTCCTATAAAAACTGAGAAAGTTAGTCCTCTATTTTTTGCCGTTTGCAAGAACCGCTCAAAGCCAGGAATGGTTATACAAAGAGCTTTAACCGCCTCTTTGGGAGTATCAACAACTAATTTATGCACTCGACCAAACATTACCCCTAACACTCCATAAAGGCGGATTGTTCTATATTCTTGTAGCATATTCTTCATCGTAGCCTCATAAAAAAACCGGCTAAGCCGGTTTGTTATTAAATACATGATTTTGCGGCGCTACCCCAAGGGTCACCAATGCCTCGAGACTGGGCATATATTTTTATTTCGCTTCCCCCCTCATTATCAGGTCGAATCCTTGCCAAGGATACGGCACCAACTAAGGCATTATCCGCAGATACTTGATACCCGCTCTCTGTTTCAATCACTTTTGTTGTCGGATTTAGATCTTGCCATTTTGGAGCTAAGCACTGGGTATACTTTTGAGGTGATTTTTTGCTGGCACCTACAAATATAGGCTCTTGCTCAGCGAGCTGGCTTACCATGCACCCTGCAAGCAAAGAAGAAAACACCACTACAAGTATCTTTCTTTTCATCGTAATACCCCATATCGAAACATATCGACATAATAACAGATCACCCCCTGTAGCGAAGCGTGATAATCGTCCTCTCCTGCCAATACCCGTCATAAGGGACGTGCTTACTAAGCTGCCCGTACATATGGTGAAGCATCACACCGTCACCGAGATAAACGCCGGCATGGTTCGGCTCATTGGCCCGCACTTGCATAATGATTACGTCGCCCACCAGCAGATCGCCGACAGCCGGAATAAACCCGGCCTCGGCATAGTGCTGCATGTAAAGATTCTCGCCACGTTCCCACCAGCCATCGGATCGGTCGAAGTTCGGTATATCGATATCGCACTCAAGCCGGTACCAGTCGCGCACGATAGCGTAACAATCCCAGATGCCATGCACGAACGGACGGCCTAGCAGCGGCTTAACACCCTCGGTGGGTATAATCGTTCTGATATCCCCCTCTGGCCAGCTGGCAATCACCCAGGGCAGTTGTGACAGGTCACATTGCGCCTGGTCAAGCTGGCTCGGCTGCGTTGTGGCATCGGGGTGACTGTGAGCGATAGCGACGATCTCCCCGGCATCCTCTGCGGCCGCGTAGTCCTCTGGGTGCATGCTGAATTGCTCGGTAGGCTCCGGGGCGGTATTTCTGCAACGCAGGTACTGCTGACGACGGCCATTCCGTATCACTAGCCCACAACACTCAGCAGGATAGGCCTCCGCTGCATGCGCCAGGATGGCGCTGATAATGTGCTTTCTCATGGCTACCTCTTCAACAGCGCAGAGCCGGGGAAGCCACCGAACGGCAGAGGATTGCCCTTGCCCCAGCGCGGTTCGCATCCCGTAGATAGCAGGCCTGAGCAAACATCTTTCGACGGATCGCTTACCGGCTTGCCGTCAGCATCAAAATACCTTGTGCCGGTGTACCCACACGACGCTTTACGGTACTGGCCACGGATGCACCAGGTGCAAAGGCTGTGGATCTGCCGAGTGGGGATCATGATGCCCTGCAGGTCAGCTGGTGAGGACAAAGCAAACTCAATGCCTACATTATCTCCGCCTATCTTGCGATCGATATAATAAACACTCACTTTTTCCTGCGTCGAGTCCGCCTCCGGGTTGCCTTCTTGGAAGTTTCGAGCGTCCAGGTAATGTGCGTATGTATCGCGGATTGTGACCTTAAACAGCGCCAGATTTTGATACGCCAGACACATCGAGCCGACCGTGCCATCGATGTTGCCCACAGATAACGTGGGGCTTGGGGCGCTACCGTCGCTAGTGACTTCCAGCCCCTCAATCTTCACGGGCCACGCTTTGTATTCACGCCCGCCGAACCAAATGGATTTAGCCTGCAGCTTGCTAGAGTCACTGCCGGCCGCCTCCAGTTCTGCCGGCGTAAACGATATAGGATGGCTGTGAAAGTACAGTTCTGGCCCGCTGTACTGGCTCCCGTCTACTTCGAACAGACGTATTTTGCTACCAGGTTCTAACACCTGGTGATCGGTATTGATGGCCATTGATTTTCCTATGGTTTGAAAGCCACCTCGAACGTGGCCACAAGCTGAAACATCTGATCGCCTCTGTAATTTTTACCTAGTGGCGTTTCCTGATATTTGCTGCAAGTAAATAACCCCGGCTCAAAGCTAGGATTAACCCATTTAAAAGCTTTATATCCCGCATGACGCTTAAAAAAGGCCTTGATAGCAGCATTGCGAGAAAGGTCGCTAACAAAGGTTAAGGACCAGCTCTGAATCTCCGTATTTAACCCATCACCAATGCTCTGTTTATAGCCATCCCCGAATTGCACATCTTTTACACGGAAAGAATGATCTCCGGTCGGGTTTATCCTTACGGCATATGTGAACGTTTCCAGCGCCATTATCTACCCCCTTTCATTGCCGGGCTTAACATCCGGCCTTGGCCCATTTCTTTCTGCAGTAGCACTTTGAAGCGCTGATCAACAAACGCCCCTATCTCTTTACCGAATTGGTCCATTCCGGCCGGCGCCGAGGTCGTCGTTTGTCCATTGCTATCGATAGTGATGTTAACTACTATCGGTGATCCGCCTGCAGCGCTAACGCCCGGGGCGCTCAGTTGGCCGGCGGTCGTCGGGCGAATGCCCAGGGGGCCGCCAGCAGTCACCGGTGACGCCGAAACTAACCCGCCGTCTGCATAACCCCGCATCATGCCGTAGAGATTGTCTATACCGATCCGCTCTGTGGCCTCCTTGGTGAAAACAAACTCCCCTTTGTGAACCACGCCGGCTGGCTCATATTTGCCACCTGGGCCTGTAAATCCTCCGAGGTCATATGCCCTAAAACTAGTGCTCATCCCCATTGCGCCAGTGCTTGCCGAACCCGCCGCACTTGCACCGGCCGAGCCTGCAGCGCCTACAGCCGCCCCACCGACACCACCAGCTACCCCACCGAACGAACCCATAACGCCAGAGATCGTTTGCATAATGGAGCTTGTGATCAGCGCCTGCGCGGCCATGTCGATCAGGTTGTTAATAATGGATTGAGTTAGCGAGGCAAAAAGACTTGTGACGCCCTCACGGAATGTCTGGGTGCCAGTAAGCAGGCCTGTAAGCATGTTTCCCGCCCGTTCCGTTGCGGTCTGGAACAGGTCAACAGCCATTTTTTGCATGTCGCCCTGGGCGGCGTACAGCTCCAATGCGGCCTGTTTGCGTTGTTCCATGCTCTCCTTTTCAGAAGCCAGGATAAGCTCGTTTTTCCTTTGCTCAGTCAGTACACCGGCAGCGGCGTAACTCTCAATAAGCGCTTGCCGTTTCTTCAGCTGATTATCGATGTTCTGCACCGGGTCAACTTCACCTGCCAGCTCGGCAGTACCTGAAACGGCGTAGCGCTGATCAGCTTCGGCTTTAGCCTGCAGGTAAGCCGTGTTGATATCCTGCTTACGGCGTGATAGTTCCTCTGCGCTTTTAATTTCACCGTCAGCAATTTGGCGCTGTAGCTGCTCGTTAGCCTTTTTCTGGGTATCTGCGGCCGCTCGGTAAGGGTCAGACGCGATCGCCTCGTTATGGTCCTCCCAGCGCTGTTTAGCCTCGGCCAGCGCCTTATTCATCTGAATGAGTTCGGCGCGCTGCTGGCTTGTCCACTTTGTGCCAGCTTCCAGGGAAGCGGCAAAAAGCGTAGCCGCCATATCCCCTTCTTTCAGCCGGACGCCTTCAATCTGGATCTCTTTGTTGAGATTGGCGATTTTCTGTTGATAATCAGCCGCAACGCTTGCGGATTTCTTACCTGCAGACGCGGTGTCTTGTTCCGCTTTTTGCTGGGCTTTGGTCGCTGCAGTGAGGGCTTCTGTTTTGCGCCAAGCCCCCACTTTTGCCGCTATATAAGCCTCATACCGGCCTGGAGGGAGTTTGAGATCATCAGCTTCAAATGTGGCTTGCTGAGTGACTTTTTCGACATCTTTTAAGCCTGCCAACTGTTGATCGCGCAAGGCCTGGGTCATTGCCGTCTGCTGCTTTTCGTCAAGCTTCGGAAGTGCCAAACCTGCAAATTTTGGTGCAGCTGCAGCGGTTGAGAGGCCCGTCACTTTGTTAAGCTGAGCATACATTTCCGTAAGACTGCCAACAGCGCCAGCTAGCGCTGCGGTTTTGCTTATCGATTCATCAATAGCTTTGGTGCGTAACTCTTCTGTGTTGCGTAGTAATTCCGTTTGCTTCTCAAGGGCGTAACTTTTTTTGCTTAAATCCCCCTGTGTGTCTGCTATCTTTTGCTGAATCTCATCTAATGACATCAGTGTATTAATGTGATTCATTATTGGAGACTTTATAGCGTCAGATTCCATCTTTTTGAGAACAGCGAGACTGCCCGTCAACTTGCGGATATCTGCTTCTGTCTTGGCTACTTCTGAACGCTGGGCAGTGATGGATTTACCCGCATCAAAAGCGGTCGATTGCAGACCAGCGATCGACATGCCGGAAATCTGATTTCTAACCTGCTCGACGGTGTTCGCATAAGCCAGCGCGGTTTTACGTGCCTGCTCATTTTTCTCGTGAACATAATACCAAGCAGCACCAACACCCAAGACAAGACCAGGCAGACCGCCAACGAGTCTTAATAACCCCCCACCAAGACGCGATCCCAACGATGTGACGGCATTCAGCCCCCCCTGAGCGGCTGTTCTAGCGGCCACGCTTGCGGATACCTGGCGCTGAGCTATGGCTAATTGGCGCTCGGCTACTATCTGCGCCTCAATCCCAACAGCGGCCGCTTTGGCTTGTTGTGCGCGATAGAGTGTAGCCCGGGCTGCAGCTGTAGCAGCCCTGGCCCCTTCGACCTGTGCGGCGGCAACAGCCACCTCAGCGCGATGCGCTGAGATCATGCTACCGGTGGCCGTTTGCATGCCAATGGCCAGGTTACCGAAATAACGTGCAGCACCAATCCCCACCAAGATTCCCAGGCCTGTAGCGACGTTATCAATATTACTCGCCAGGCCGTCCAGGACACCGGCTAACGTTGTTGTGATGCCGGCAGCGTTATTCTGTGCCCCTACCCATTCCATAAACGCGTTATTGATACGAGTTGATGCAGCGCTAACGCTGTTTGGCATCGTTTCGAATTCTTTACGCACCTGCCCAAGCTGACTAATTAGGGCAGGGACGATTACTGGGGTTGGTAACTTCCCTGCGTCTGCTAACCCCTTAAGATCCTTTTGAGCTACCCCCAAGCCGTCAGACAGCATTTTCATTATCCGCCCGCCAGACTGCGCAACGGAGTTAAAATCCTGCCCACGCAGAACACCACGGGCTAGCGCTTGTGATAATTGGGTGATTACTGTGGATGTTTCCTCAGCAGACGACCCAGATACTTGCAGACCGGTAGATAGCGCCTCCGTAAGAGATAAAATATCCTTGGTTGTGTACCCATATTCACGCAGCGAACTAGATGCTTTCGAGAACAGACTGGCGTTAGATTCAAACGTTGAGCCTGTGTATTGGCTGATCTGCATCAGACCAGACTGGGCGATGCCGAAATCTTCCGTTGATGTTGTGGCAAGCTTTACCCGCGCACTAAGTGAATTCCACTTGTCAGCGATTGCAATCAAGTTGCCCGTTGCAAATGCTCCAGCAAAAGCGCCGGCCATCGATAGCGCGCTGCTGCGAACGGTCGCAAGTTGGCCATTCAGATCAACAAGAGCTCTTTGGCTTTGCCTTGCGGCACTTTCGGCGCGTCGGTTGCCTTGCTCCATGGTTCGGCCGAAATCTCCCCCCAGTCGAGCGGCGCGAGCCATTTCACTCTGAAACGAGGCGGAGTTTGCTGAAAGGTTAACAATCAAATCACCGAGAGTGGCCATAATTACCCCATGAAAAACCCGCCGGAGCGGGTCAGTTATTCAGCCAGTTTTTTAAATTGAGCTTCCATATCAGCCCATTCATTTTCTTCCGATTTCTCTTCTGGCTCAGACCATTTCAGAACAATTTTATTAATATCAGCCTCAACCCCTTGAGAGTTATAAATTGCTGCTGATACTTGAGCTGATTGATAATCGCCACGCTCATCACCAATAGGACTTATTTTATTAAATGCAGCCCATAAGCGCAGCTCACTTACGCCCATTGTTTTCTGTAATTCACCTAGGGTTTTACCGAGGCGTAAAGCAAGCTGCATCTGGAAGAAAGTTTCTGGCTCCCTTACTTTGCTTCTGCATCCTCTTTTTTGGTTTGCAGAGCCAAAGCCTTCTCAAGCAAGCTTCTATGTATTGGTCCATAAATAGCAGAAATCATTTCCAGATCACTCTGTGAATACACTTGATTCCCATCTTCATCAAACAGGCAATCAATAAACAAAACAACATCAGCCTGGATATTCCGTTGTGTTTCTTCAATACGAGAAAGCTTTACTGGCTCTCCTCCATCATTAGGCTCTTGTGGCCCAACAATTTCACTAAAACGCACCCATCCGGCGGCGGAAGGTTCGCGGATGATAACTTTTACTCCCCCCCACTCCTCAACTGTAACCACCTGGTTTTTAAACCCCGCCAAGGGGGTAGAAATCAGTGTTTTAAGGTCGGTTTTCTTTAATGTCATGGCTGAATGCTCCTATTATGCGGTGACGGTTACGACGCACGTAGCCGCTTTGGCTCCGTCCAAGGTCTTAACGGTGATCGTTGCTGTGCCAACAGATAGCGCGGTGATCTTGCCGGCAGAGTTAACCATCACTCTTGTTGGATCAGAGCTTGTCCAGGTCAGGTTGCGGTTTGTAGCCGTCGGTGGCGCAATCGTTGGGGTAAGCGTCAAGCTGTTGCCGAGAGTCAACGAGGCGGTTGTTTTATCCAGGGTCACACCAGTAACCGGGATGTTTACGGCAAAGATATCAACCGGTTTACCCTTAATACGGAGGGTGTAGGATGCTGAAACAACGCCACCCACGCCAGCTGTCCAGCTATTCTGGCGCACTTCGGCTATGTACATGTAGCCATTCCCGGACGGGAACACAACACGAACGGCGCGGGTGGTGTCCGTATTATATGCGGCTATCAACGATCGCTGCGCCTCTTCGTAAGCGGTCCAGTTGCGGTTAATTGTCATTTCAGACGGAGCCGCCAGGCCGTTTGTCATTTCTTTTTCTTCTGAGCACAACGTTGTAACGTCGATGTCATCTTTTTGTCCGCCCGTAAAGCTAAGTTCTTTAGTCGAACATGAGGCGCTCAGCCAATTAATACCAGCTTGATCGATGCTGGTCACTTCCGCATCAGAAACACTAAAGACCGTGCCTTGCGTTTTTTCAAATTTACTATTTGACATGAGATTTTCTCCAGACATAAAAAAACCGCCCGGAGGCGGTTATTAGACTTGTCGATTTCGTTGGGGTATTACCGGATGTAGGTTATGGCATGCATGAAATCAGAAGACCCCCACGTTGTGGCTTCTTCATCCCTGCGATAGTCGTAACCGATAGGTGTAATGCTTTCGACCAGTTCCATCAACACTGGTATATCCTGCATGACTGGATAAATTTCTTTTTCCATCCACGCATCAAGAGCAGAGTCCGGCTCCGTTGACTTTAAAAACACTTCTACGTGGAGCACTGAGCCCCACTGTTCACCATCAATATAATCCGGTGTTTTCTCTGCATCAGTTATGTAGACGGCAACAGCCGGAAATTCTTTATCACTAAGGAAAGAAGGTCGGCCATCAAAAATATTGGCATCAGCGATTCTTTTTTTTAACGCATTTATAACAGTGGTTCTTATTGCCGTATGAATAATCATCTTTTAAGTACCAGCCTTAATTGATTATTGAGAGCGGCCGCTAATTCTTTCGGCATATCACTTTTAATTAACGCCCTTGATTGCTCCATGAATGCCTGGGTCAACGGCGCGGCCATCGGGATTTTTACTACCTCAATTGGGTAACGGGCTTTTGATGTTCGGCGCATGACTTGCCAACGGCCATTGCTCAGTTGCTGGACAAATCCACCAGGGAAGGAAAAGCGCCCCACTTTTAGTACGCTGCCAGCTCCGCCCCGCGCTCCGTTGCGGCGGGACACCTGCAGGCGCACAGGTCCAAGGTTAATAGCCGGCAAATTTCCACGCTTTACACGGATAGTAGCTATGGGGCGGTTAGGGCTGGCTTTTTTCAGCTTTGCGCGGCCCTTAACCAACTTTAATGGAACCCGCGTTTTTTTTGATACCTCGGAAGCACTCCGGCTCATAGCACGGCTGGCCACACGGTTAACCGCCTGAGATTCCGCCCGAGGAACCGCAGTATTACTCACTGCAGCAAGGTTGCTGATCAGCTGTTCCAGCCCTGTAACCACCATAAATCCCCCTATTCGAGCCAGATTTGAGGTTTCCCGTTAAACATCTGGGAACGAGTAACAATGTAAGGCTGGCCATCCAGGACAGCCTGATCGTCACGTTGCCACTCATAACCAGGGGTAAATATCACTAGTGATATTCCATCCCCGCTAACGGGTGCCATTTCAAGGAGTAGATGACTCTCAACAGCCATATAATCCTGGCCGTTAATCGTCACCGTTTTCCCCATCCGCTCGGACGTCACCAGGTCCATCCGAGCTGCCAGCCGGCTGAAAACGTTAGCCATTGATCCGCACTGCAACAAAATCACTGCTCGCTTCTGCCGCCCCCCAGGCAACACCGGCGGCAACCGCACCTGTTGCGGCAAGCTGAATTTTTCCATCCTTCAAATACACTTTCTTGCCCTGGGCGATGTCATCAGTTGCCAGTTTTGGTAGACGCCAGACACCACGGGCAAAACCATCACCGGTAATACCAGGTGCAATATCAGTAATGGCCACCGCCACCAAGTCACCAACCACTACCGGAGCACCACTTAAAATAGGTTCCGC
>NZ_CP074138.1:0-112026 GCF_019968685.1 Serratia sp. JSRIV006 | reverse complement strand
GGCGAGGGGCTCAGTGGGATGTGACAGTAAACACTAACGGGAGAAATAACATGCACACACAAAACATCAACGTCAACGGCGCGACGGAAGCTAGCAGGATATGTGAAAAAGCAAAACTCCACCCCAAATGGGTGAGTGATCTGTATCTATTCACTACTCAGGAAATGGGCCAATTCTGCGTTAAGTACACATCACAGAGCACCATAGGGAATTTTACTACGTTCCAACAATGCGCGGTTTTTGCAAAAAACAGGCTCGACGCTGCGTTCAAGTTTGGTCGGCTGGCGGTGAAAAAAAACCGTTTCGATGTGTACGCCGTGGATGTTCTGGTGCCTGTACAAGACGTCTGTATCAGCACAACGGGGTATCACTTTATCAAGGAGTCCGGTCAGTGGCGCTGTCTCGAAACCGGGCAAACCGTGAATGTCACGCAGAACGGCGATGTTTGGAACGAAGAACAACAAGATTTGTTAGTCCTTTGTGGCCAACTGGTGCCGAAAATTTAAATCACTCGATCGATGGAAACCCCATCACAACCAAGGAGAAATGCACGATGTATGACACGCAAGAAATCAGCACAGAAAACCGGATGCAATGGGATGCCAGCGCTGAAAGCGCGTACTGGCAACAGCGGGAAAAACAGGCCTATACCGACGTTAAGGAAATCACGCTGGCAGCATTTATGGATGCTATTTCAGCAATGTACCCGCGCGATTGGTGCGGCAATGTCGAAAACGAGTCATTCAAGCTGGCTGAAATGTACTGCGGAAATATCACTAACATCTACGCAAAAGTTGGGGAACGGTATTTTACGTTTCGTGACGTAGTGTCTTTGCCGCACACCGCCATTTTGGCGCGGATCGATAAGGAGGTACTCAGCCGGGAAGCGCAATCCCGGAAATAAAAAAGCAGGCTTTCGCCTGCTCTCTCATGCCGGATCTGAACGCTACCAACGAAAGATCCGGAGCCAAAAAACGATGAAGGAGTAAACAACATGAATTTTGACCCTGAGATAGTCGCACAGGCCAACGCGTTTGTAAATGCGTTACGCAGTGGTAAACGTGCGCATGTTCCCGCGTTGCCTTTTGCACGTTGGCAGCAGTTCATGACAACTGTCTACGCAGGCCTTGGGCTGGCGTGATATTAACCAAGTCGCTCCGGGGAGCGGCTTTTTAAGGACGCTATCATGTCACAACTGAGTTTTGCCGATCTGTGTAACGCGTTTGAAAACGCACCCGTGAGAAAACCCTCGTTAGTCAGTGAGCCAGTCAAGGCCATGCCGCGTATGATTAGCACCGCTGAGGCCCGTAAGCAGTTTATCAGCGTGTTTGCGCATACCGCGCATAATATGCGGCGGTGGGATGTATTTAGCGATTTCATCTCACTGGCGGCCAGTGAGTTAGATCTTGCTCGCATCAGAACGCCTGAAAATATCGAGCGCAGCCGACAGATTTGCGACCGCTACAATCCAGGCGACCAGGACAACCTGAAAAAGCTGTTTTGCCTGCTGGTCGCGGCGCTTGAAGGTAAATACCATGACTTTCTGGGTTCGGTTTTCATGGAACTGGAGCTGGGTTCTGACCGTATGGGGCAATTCTTCACGCCGTATGATATTCAACTGATGATGGCAAAAATGCTCACAGGGGATATCGCTGAGAGAGTACAGAAAAAAGGCTGGGAAGAAATGCAGGAACCTGCCTGTGGTGCGGCGGGGATGGTCGTTGCTTATGCTGAATGTATGCTCGATGCAGGCTTAAACCCGTCTGAACACCTGTTTGTTACGGGGATTGATCTTGATCCCATCGCGGCAGATATGGCGTTTATCCAGTTGAGCCTGTTAGGTATCCCTGCCGAAATCATTACTGGAAATACGCTTAGTTGTCAGTTTAGCCGTGTGCGGTATACCCCGGTTTATTACATCAACAACTGGCAGGAACGCAGAGCGTTGCGGCGCAGAGTGGAGGCCATGAAAGCGATCTTGGCAGCCTGAAGCACAGGGCAGGGGAGATCCTGCCCAAATGGCGCCCAAAAGCGACGCGTGCCGTGCCGGCACTGAAGAACAGCAGCGCTAACGCGCTGCTCTCATTCCGCCGCGCCTGCATCGCTCCTGTTTGCCATGGCAGTATTGATCCCCCAGGTAGGATGCTTCTCTTTTTCATTCTCTTCTGTTTCCTTTCGGCCTTCTATCACTGGTGATGCAGCTGGCTGACAAACCACGTCAAGGGCCACCTGGATACCTTCGGCTCCCCAGCTTTGCTGGGTCGTCACCCCTACTCAGCTAACCCGGCACGGGGTGCCAGGTAAGCTTCTGCCGAACCCCGCGAGCGGGTTTCGGGCCTGACGGCTAGGGCCTGATATCTAACGGCCAGGTCAACCCCGGCAGTTGGCCAGGGCCAACGCATTCACTGCCCTACGATAGGGCCGTAGGGCGCTAAGGACGCCACGGCTGTTTGCCGTGTCGGGTGTGTGCTCGTTGTTTGCCCCGTGTCAGTCACATCACCGACTGAGTCCCTCGCCCCGCTAAAAACTACCTGCCTGGCGGCTGAATTCAAGTCTGTCGCCGGCACCCGTTCGCACTCCCTGTGGTCGCTTGCGCTGCGGCTTTGTCGCCACACTTGATTTCATCCTTTTACCAGGCAGGTCAATTTAGCGGTTGCGGCGAGAGGCTCAGTGGGATGTGACAGTAAACACTAACAGGAGAAATAACGTGCACACACAAAACGTCAACGTCAACAGCGCAGCGGAAGCTAGCAGGATATTCATTTGCCGTTAAGAAGACATCATCCGCTTGATCGAAAAAAGCAACCAGAAATGGGAGAGTAACTATGAGCGCTAATATGAAAAATATCGATAAAACTCTGATCGTTGTTGGGCAGGTCGTCAGCACTAATCTGTATGGCCGGGGGCGTGGCGTTATTTATGGTATTCATGGAGAACAAAAGCCAGAAAGTGTTCTTTTATTCGGCAATGGGGTAGGGGTACGCGGGGGTAATGCAGAATTTGACATAGCATTTGAATCTGGCTCATTAAGCAAAAAACTGCCCGAGGGTATTTTGCGTGGAATACAATGGAAAATTTATGATGAAGTTGTCGATGAAAAGGAAGTTGTCATAATTTACAGCAAAGCATTAGCCGCAGAAAAGGCCAAAAAGGAAGAGGAAGAAGTGCAAGAAATTGCCTTTAATCTGGCTGTTGAAAAAATCAAAACAGCACCAGAGTACAAAGATCTGGCCCAAGGGATTAATGGAGCAAAACAAGTAGGATGTAATATGAGAAAAGAGTTAAAAGCAATGTTTCCAGGGTTTAAATTCTCAGTGAGAAAGGGCCATGGTGATAGTATTTATATTAAATGGACTGATGGGCCGCAGGAAGAAAAAGTTAAGAGCATAGTTGATAAATACAAGGCGGGGCGTTTCAATGGAATGATAGATCTCTACGAGAATAACGAAACACCTTTTAATAAAGTTTACGGCGGGGTGCAATATGTATTTACAGATAGAGAGTATAGTGATGCGTTAACAGAAAAGGCTATCAGCATATTTAATGAAAAATTCTCAAACCAGTTTAACACCGAAATCACTTTGGAAAAGTACAAAAAAGGTGAGTTGTGGAGAATAGGACAAGATAGTTTCTGTGGGCGTAATGGGGTAGATGGCGAGATAAACAAGATACGAAGAAATTTGTCTAGCATCTAAAACCAAACCCCTCCTGAGAATTTCTAGGGGGGGTATTGTGGTGTTGTAAAAAATTTAGGAAAAAAACTCAGAACGCCAGGAAAGGTGTTCATTCAAGTGAGAAATGAATGACTCATTGAGTTTATGGTTTTCGGATTGCACTCAAGAAAAAGGAATCGTTATTTATAGAAAGGATGTTGTTCATGTTTTATTTGGAAGCTCTCGTTTTTAAGGAGTTGTAAAGTATACTTAATTTATAATCTTTGACTTAATCTCTCCTATTTTGATTGTTTTGTAAATTAAAATTTTTCTTGCTTTCTTTAATTGCTCTGTAGGTGGCCTCGATTTTCTTGGCATAAGTGTAGCGTCGTTGGGCCTGTTTCTCTGACTCTTTAAATCCTGCGTTATATGCTCCTACAGCATGCCAGCCTATTCCCCACTTATTAAATGCGACGGCAAGAAAGTATGCGCCAGTATAAATATTCATGCACGCATCAGTCATGAGGGTTTTACGGGAGATACCCATTGCGGCAAGTTTAGGGATATGCTGGGAGTTAATCTGCATTAGGCTCATGTCAATACTGCCATCCTTATTGGTTCCGATAGCTGACATGTTAAACCGAGATTCATTCCAGGCAATTGCGCGGAGTAAGTCCGGATCGATCTTGTAATCCCTTCCTGCCAAATCAAAACAATCCGATGCGTTTACTATACCTGAAAAAAGCAGAGATACAGTCAAAGCGGCCATTTTCTTCATATACTTCCTCCGGTCTGATTTCTAGGTAGTAGGTTAATCTATTCAAGTCCGCAGTTCAATATATATGCACTCGTCACCACAAAAAGCACCACACCCCACGCAAAAATTACTTTTTGCTGACTTGCTTTTAAATACAGTAAGTTAAGAAAGTAATAATGTGAAATAAATTATAATAGTGTTCATTAACGACTCTAAGGCGATACAAACCGAGTCGGTAATGACTCTACGACAAATCATGAACGAATCAGAGCCGAAGAATCATGAGGTTGAGACGAGTTGACCCTAGAGTCAATTCTATATAAGATTCGCCGTGTGACTCTCCGTGTATCTAGATTCGACTTGCGATTCGATTTTTGGGTGATTCGTTATGTTTATGATATTTCAGGGTCAAATAAAATCCTAATAATATAAGGAAAAGTGCCGTGGCTAAGATCCAGGTGTACGCCAGTGATGATGTAGCAGACAAGATAATGGCAATAGTAGAAAAACGCCGTCAGGAAGGTGCTAAAGATAAAGATGTCAGTTTTTCGAGTGTCACTACGATGCTCATTGAACTGGGGCTTAGGGTGTATGAAGCCCAGATGAAAAACAAAGAGACAGGATTCAATCAGGCTCTCTTTAATAAGACGATGCTAGAAAATATGCTGAAAGCGCAGATGGCGACAAGTAAGCTGTTAGGCATGATGTCTCTCAGTCCACATTTAGAAGGGAACGATAAGTTCATATTTAAAGATATGGTCACAACAATCCGCGAAGATGTAGACCAAATCGTATCAAATTTCTTCCCTAAAGATGAGGGTGGTGAAGATGATGTCTAATTGAAACAATAATTTTTTGCGGTTCATTTTACCTTAAATTTAGCATGGCAAAAATAATTTTCTTTGCTACATTATTATCGGATTTAATGAAAATTTGATTATCGGCGATTTAGTTTGCTGAATCGCTGGTACGAAGGGATAGAGCCCTACGTACCAGCCACCCACTCGACCTAAAAGGGAGGTTGTCATGAGTGCTGTTAGATCCTAGAGATCTAACATCTACAAGTCAATCCTTAGCTGATATTGTTAATCGTTTTGATAAGTATTATTCGTCATCACCGTTACCTTTTTGTATTCGCGATCAGGCTCGATGTTATATTTATTCAAACGCCGCATACCTGAAATTTATTAAACCTGCACCAAGTAAATTGCCGGGGGCAGGTTTTGATGTAACGACTGTTGAAGTGATATTGTCAGCCATTGAATTAGATGCATTCTTAATGGGGGCGAATGCCGCCATGTGCCGTACATTTATGCGCAATGGTGACTTGTTTCAATTGCGTATCGAAACTCGTCATGTTCAAGGGGAAATGTAATCTCTTTGGATTATTAATCCATTTCCTGCATACCTAATTCGGTTTGAGAAACCGTCTGTAGATGGCAGTGGAGATATCAATGATATCTGGGGTATTGGGTGAGTAGACTACTAGCCCACCCAACAGGGGCAAAAACGGGTAGAAAGTATTATCGAAGTGGCTTGATGTGATGCTCAGGGACGTTATCAGTTCAAGTGTACTAGCTCGCCGGTTTGAATTAACCATCGGTAGTCTGTTGTTCGCAATGTGCCTGCCGTGCTTCTGCCCAATTCTGATTGTCTTTGTTCCGTGCAAACGTCGATGCTTTTGCCAGAAGTCCGCGCCCTGCTTGAAATTGCCACTTTGTTACTTCTAGGGCTTTGGATAGAGTTCCATCCTGTATTTTGTTAAATTCAGATAATCCCAGTTATTCCTGCATACCCATTTCAGCACGTTTTCAGGCTGATGGATGTTTTTGTTAAATTGGGTCACTGTTTGTTCGTATCTTTCATCCGAGCAGATAGCACGCCAAAAAACATCATGAGTATTCTGGAGCTGCATGAGCATTGTGCCATCTAACGGGGAACGAAATGCAGTAATAGAGTTATCTGGATTGATGGCAAAGAAAAAATAATCCTCGGTCTCCAGCATGGTGTTGAGCACAGCCTGGATGATGGGGTTGCCGGAGGGAACAAGACCGTGATATGTCGCATGTCCATAAAATTCAAAAGCAAAATGAAGTACCGGTTCTTCCATTGTTCCAATAACAGAATGCCCAAAGTGCATCCCTTGCTGAGTGGACTCAGTAGGGATCGATATTTCTGGCCTCAAGGCAATGAACCCACATTTTTCGCCTCGTTCTTCTACATATCCAAAAGCAAAACATGGAGGGTTATCTAACATTAAATCTTCAATAAATAATGAGTTAACGCTTAATAGAGGTAAATACTTTTTGAGATCGCCCATTTTTTATTCCTTTCTGCCCGGCAACTATTTGTTTTGTCTTCTTGATTGTCTTTCGTACAAACACATTGGGTTTTGAATACGTCAATGAACCGGCTGATAGCTCGCATTAAGACGTTTAGCAAGCCTCTCAAGTCGCTTATCCAGCGTCCAGAGTCTCGCACCTGGTGTTATCAGGGTCGATGCAAGTAACGTAATATCAACCAGTCCACATCCAAGCCCGTACAGCTTCTCGTTTTCAATAAACGTCATAACTTCGGTAATATTAGCCTGATGACACTCTGGTAACAGCCCCAGATCGCCAATCGTTCGCAGTCTTGGCGCCGGTGGCGTTCCACAGGCTATCTCTGCCAGTATCATTGGGTGAATCAAAACCAGATCCCAACTCAGCAACTGAATCAATCCATCATTCCGGTTTCTGAAATGGTCAACCCAGACAGACGTATCAACCAAAATAGTCATTATGCGGATGGCTCCTCGCGGCGGCGATGGATCACCTGCATTTCAGGCGATGAGCCGCCAAGCGAAGCAAGCCTTTTTGCTGCCTGTACCCGAACAAACGTTTTCACTGCTTCCCGGAAAATATCAGCCTTGTCCATACCCGGATCTGCCATTTCCAGAGCCTGCGCATACAGCAAATCATCAATGGTGACTGTCGTTCTCATAAAATAGCCTCCCAAGAATTATATTGATGTTATTTTGCATCAAATTATACATCATGGCAATGGGCAATATGTGCATTTATACGGCAGCTAAAACGCGCTGTACGCGATTTTTCGGGGTAAGTTTGATTCAACACTTAAAAATCAATTTTATGGCGATTCAGGACGCAGGAAAACGAGAGGTTTGACCTTGTTGACACTCTCTGGTACTGCAAATCTGCTGTTTATTTTTGTTGAAGCTGGTTCAGTTGTGAAAACAATGTTCCCAAAATCACCACCACCGCTCGCCGCAAGAGCGGATTAGGGAGCGGCAACGCCGCGAGTCTGCCCGATCGAGGAAGCGGCATTTAGTCTGTTGGTACATGCAAACTCCGTCACTCAACGGCTAAAAATCCGCTCCCTTGCAGGATTTAAGTTATCCACAGGCTCAACTCTTATCGCACATACGCGAAGATTAAAAGATCATTATATTTTTTGATTATTAAAAGATTACTAGAAAAATGAATTGTTTTATTTTAAATATAAATCAATACATTATGTTTCTTATTGCTTTTTTTTGGTACTCGCTATCCCGTGATGTGGTACTCGCTATTTTTGTATTGATTTATCTATGTATTGGTTGTATTGTTATGTTCTGTTTTTTGATCGTGAGGTATCTGGTTATGTCTTTGGAGTTAGGGGAACCTCGAGCTGTGCTTAGGGGAAGAATGAAGTCTAATAGACAAAAAATCATTGAACTACGTACAGAGGGGTATTCTTTTGCGCAGATTGCGAAATGGTTGAGTAATAACGGGATTAAAGTGACTCCAGATGGGGTTAGAAAATTTCTTTTGAGAGAAGAAAGTAAGTAACTTTATTTCAGCCCCGCCCTCGCCAAAGTTAGGGGCTGACCAACGAAGAGGTATTACTATGTCGGCATTATCGATTGTAGTCTTGTGTGAGCGTCTGTGTAAAGGTGTGCTAGCCAGAATCCCTGCAATGTCAGCGGAGGAGTTAAATGATTTCCTCGATGTTCTGGCCTTTGTTAAGGCTGCTAAAAATGGCTGAATTACCAAAAGCACTTCAAGCCAAGATGGATGCTATTATAAAGGGTATCCAGCAAGCTAAGCGTTGTTATGCTGTTGAAGATCTTGTTCAAAACTTCACTGAATTGCCAGAATCTATCCCCGTCCTATCGGAACAGAAGCGAGCTGTCCCAAATGCGATTCTACGTTCATCGCTTTTTGGCGTGGTGGGGAAGGGGCATCGTGAGTATAAAGAAAATGAACTTAAAGCGAGTGTTCAGGGGTTAACTGTGAAGTTCACAGGGAAGCAGTTAGATCAAGCCGATTTGGATGTTTATCTTGAATGTATACGACGTTGTTCTAATTATGCATTAGGGGGGGGGTACGATTTTCAATCTATGATTTTTTAAAATCGATAGGTCGTAATACAGGAAAAAGTGATCATGAATGGGTAAAAAAATCTTTTTTGTGACTATCTGCTAATGCTGTTGAAATTGGTGATGGCCGTTTTTTTATCGAGGCAGTCTTCTAAATGAGGAGTTTAGCGATGAAAAAACAGATGATTTTGTGATTGCTTTGAATCCTAATATTGCTGCGTTTTTCTCTAGTGAGGTTTGGACTGGACTATCATTGTTTGAACGAAACAAGCTGAAAGGTAAATCATTAGCACAATGGTTGCACGGATTTTACAGTAGCCATGCAAGGCCGTTCCTGTACAAGATTGATACTATCAAAGATCTTTGTGGTAGCGATGTTCAACTATCAAAAAAAATCAAACAAATGCTAAAAAAATCTCTTTCCGATCTATCTTCCGCTACTGGTTGGAAGTGCTGGATTGACGATAACGATCTGGTTAATGTGAAGAAAAAATAATGTATTAGCGCCATCAGCGAGTGTTCGAGCACCCACTGATGGCTGACCATAACAACCTATCTAGGAGGCCGTATGGCTGCGTTTGATCCTACCCAAGATCGCCAGACGATCAATGTTTCTTTTTCTGACTTTGAAAGATTGGAGCAAAATCTATTTATTTCTAATAAGTTACTTGAGTTATCAGAGCGAGGGGTGTTTGTTAATCACCATATTGATTTGTTTTCTATTTTATCGCTGCTTATTTCCGATTCGATATCAATTATGAAGCATTCAGATTATTAATACTTGCGTGGCGGTTAATTTCCGCCACGATTTATTATTGGTTTTCCAACCTACCTACAGGTATTTCACTTTCAAAATCACTCCTGAATGGGTTGATGTCTAAACCACCTCGGCGAGTATATCGCGCAAAGACGGTTAATTTTTCTGGGTTGCAATACTTTTTTATGTCTGTAAATATTCTCTCAACACATTGCTCATGAAATTCGTTGTGCTTTCTAAATGAAACTATGTACCTTAATAATTTTTCTCTATCAATTGCATTGCCTTCATATTTTATGAAAACAGTGCCCCAATCAGGTTGGTTTGTCACCAAGCAATTTGATTTTAAAAGACGTGAGTAAATGGTTTCTTTTGCATTTTCTTCTCTGGTTGCATTTTCAAGAATGGATGGAGTGAATGAGTAATCAACAAAGTCTATATCTATATCATCTATGCAATCACCAACGGGTTCATTTATTTTGTTTGATCCTGTTGTTATTTTAACGCAAACGCTGCTTTTCGTTACTAGGCCAAGGTCGCTCTCGATTTTTTTTTGTAATTCATCTACAGATGATACTTTTGTTTGGTTGAAACTGTTTAAATATAGCTTAAATGATTTTGACTCTATCAAGAAAGGCGATTCACAGGGAACTTTTATTTCAGCTATCGCTACAAGTGGTTTGCCTTTTTGATTTAGCCATGATAGTTCAAATGCTGTCCATAGATCAAATCCATCAAAATTAAGTTTTTGACCATCTAACCCAATTTCATTTCTTCCAAGATCTCTTGGTATCGGATCTAGCAAACTACAGTCGTATAAATCAATATATTTTGATTTTTGCCCTAAGTTTTTAGTATTAATGCTTTTCATTATCCCACCATCATTTCATAACGATATGTTTGTTAAATAGCCATCTTACCCCGTAGATCGGAAAGACACCAATGAATGCGTATACTGTCTTTATAATAAACTGCGTTAATATCATAACTTCCATTACATTCCAGCTAAGGACTCCATAAAATGCAATAGTTATAAAAAGAATGCTATCTATTGCAGAAGCAATCAATGTGCTTGTTAGCACCCTTAAATAAAGATATTTTGAGTTTGTTAGTATTTTTAATTTGTATAAAAAATAGGCATTTACATTTTCAGATACAAGATAAGATACTGATGATGCTATCAAAATTGAAATGATACTTTTGACCATGCTGGAGAATTCAGAGTCCATATCCCAATCTGACATGGACGGTAGAAAACTAACAAGCCACAATGATGAACAGAAAAAAACGTTTACTATGAAGCTAAGTAGGATGGCTACTCTTGCTAATCGCAACCCGTAAAACTCATTTAAAATATCCACAAGTATGAATGATATTGGGTATGCAAAAATAGCGGCTGGAATTATCATGTTCAATAATTGAACTTCTACTATCTTTACTCCTGATATACTGCAAAATGTAAATAGTGATGTTAGAAATATACATATTACTGTGTAAATCATCCAGTAACTGTCGCGTCTATCTTTGATGTCATAAATAGTTTTTGTCTTTATTTCATTCTTATAAAGCTTTCTATATATCTCCCTGCTTTCTTTGTGGTTTAAATCATCTAAAATCTCGCTATTAACCAACTCATCCAATGGGATATCAAGCACTCTTCCAGTGGAAAACATCATTATGGTTGCTGTTGTTTTTCCATTCATCTTGAAACCAATTAGTTTGTACTTAATGTTGTACGTATTCATTAAAGCCTCTCTTCTATTATTACCCCGATAAGCTTTCCCTTTTTTGTGTTTTCAAATTTTTCATCTAAAACGACATTATTGTCTTCTGTCAAAATTAATTTAATTCCAACAGCGTTATTTGCTGGGAATCTTTTTATTATAAGTATATCTCCAATGGAAAATAGTTTGGAGTGATTACTGCCAATTTCCATTGCAATAATATTAGAGTCTGTTTCAAAATGATATGTTAATGGGTATTTAACAACTAACTCTCCGATAGGTTTGTTTAAGGTTTTAAGTAAATCCTTTTCAGGGATTACTGGGACCGCTGAGGGGTTTTTATTCCCAGATATATCCATTAATTGGTTTTTTAACTCAATTTTCTCTATGTCTGAATTTTCTATTACGTCGTAAGTCGTACCAAAAAAGTTCGCTACTTTTTCAACCGTTGAGTGCTGAACATTATTAACCTTACCATCAAGTATCCTGTACAGGGATGCCCTTGTAAGGTTGATCCGCTCAGCGAAGGAAAGCTTTGTTTCTCCTCTAGATCTTATTAAGTAGTTGATGTTTTTAATTATGTTTTCTTTTCTTTCATTATTTGACTGTGCCACTTATCTACTCTCAGCAGAATATGAACATTTCAAGTTTATACACAAAAAAAGCCAAAAAAAAAACAAAACTGTGATGTTTGTCACAATAAATACAAAAAAAGATACAATAAGAGTGTTTATGTGTATCATTTATTGATGGTTAACATGAGAACCCTACGAGAGGAATGGGAACAGTGAGCGAACCTAAGTATAAATCAGTATCAGTAGGTTTTCAGGTTTCGGCTGAGACAAACAAGCTTCTGACTGAGGCCGCAGAACGCAGCCGCAGGCCCAAGGCAAAGGAAGCTGAACTTCGCCTTACTGATCATTTAATAAATTTTCCGGATATCGCAACACCGGGGCGTCGTTTTGGTCATCAGAAGGATAGTCAAAAATGAAACATTTTTTATCTCAGTGACGTTGTTAGCACTTGGGTTGTCTGCGATGCCCGCACATGGGGTATTGGTTGAGTAGACCCGCTAGTTACCTGGACGGGCCCCTCCTCAGAACCGGACTTGCGGAACTACCGCATCCGGCTCCCGACAGACCAGTGTCCCCACACATATTCAGCGGGACTGGAACATTGATCGGGTTTTCCATAACGATGGATAACCCAGCATTTTCAGGATCAGATCTAGCTTTCCCCACGTCATCGGGCGGTGGCCGGCTGAGGTATTTCCGCACGTCCGGGTAACCTGCGGGTCTACTCACCCACAACCCCTATCTGCTTGTACGCTTTAAGGTGGCAGAATGATTAAACGACAATCTTCACGCGGTTCTATTGTAACTATGTCGATTTACTTAGATCCGGAAACCGATCTCAAGCTTCGTAAAGCAAAAGATCGGAGTGGTCGTTCCAAGTCAGCAGAAGTGTTAATCCGGCTTCGTGATCATTTGGGAAAACATCCTGATTTTTATAACGCAGAACTTGCGGAGGTGATGAACAATAAGACGGAACCAAAATCCTGATTTATCAACGTAACGATGTAATTAACTCACAAACTATCGAAGGAACAATGAAATGACAGAAGTCTCTGTGATGAATGCAACACCGGCACCCGCTGCTAAAAAGAAATTCAGTAAATTTGGCGTTCTCAAAGCGCTGAAGTTCGGTCTGCCAATTGCGGCGGTGTCGGCTTTCTTCCCAGAAACGGTGATGGCAGCCGGAGCCGGTAAAGACCTGATGGCAAGCGGCGACGGTACCGTTAAGAGCACCTTTGGGTCCGGTTCAAGCGTGGTGAAATGGGTCATCCTGGCTGAGGTGCTGGTCGGAGGGGTGATGTATATGACCACCAAGAACCTCAAGTTCCTTGCCGGCTTCGCCATTCTGTCGGTGTTTATCGCCATCGGTATGTCTGTCGCCGGGTACTAATTCCCCGTTAGTGGAAATAGAAAGCGTCCCTGATTATTAATTTTATTTAATTTCGAATGCGTTTATTCGCGTTCACAGGATTGCTTTGACTGAATTCTGGTGGGCAGAGATTTCTCGGCTGCCCACCAGTTATCCGGAGGCCTATTTAAATGGCAGACGAGTCTCTCAAAAAATACCGATTCCCCGAAACGCTCACCAATCAAGGGCGCTGGTTTGGTCTGCCTGTGGACGAACTCATCCCGGCCATTATTTGCCTGGGATGGGGGATCTGGTCGCAGCATTACCTTTTGGGGATTGTCGCGGGCGTCCTGGCGTATCTGGCCATTAAGAAACTGAAAAAAGGGCGTGGCAGTACATGGCTGCGGGACCTGGTGTACTGGTATATGCCGACTTCCCTGTTGAGGGGCATTTTCCACGACGTACCAGACTCCTGCTATCGGCAGTGGATCAAATAGACAGGATTATTCAGATGGATCATGGAGCACGCCTCAGTACACAGCGCGTTATCGCCATCGGGTTTCTCTCGCTGGGGACGCTATTGCTGCTGAGCCTCAGCACCAACGTCATTCAGGGGATCAATAACTATCGCCTGCAGAACGAACAAAAGGTGGCGGTTACGCCGATGCTCTACAACGCACCGTTCGCCGTATCACAGAATCAGGCCGATGCGTCGTACCTGCTACAAATGGCCCTCTCTCTCATTGCCTTGCGCGTCAACGTCACGCCGGAAACCGTGGATGCCTCACACGAACAATTGCTGATGTATGTCCGTCCGGCCTCCCAGAACGCGTTAAAAATCAAACTGGCAGAAGACGCCACGCGGATCAAGGACAACAACGTTAACTCGGCCTTCTACATGACCAGCGTGAAGGTGTATCCGGGCAGCAGCCGCGTTGACGTTCGCGGACAGTTGAAGACCTGGATTGGCGATTCCAAACCTTACCCCGAGCTTAAGCAGTACGTCTTGCAGTTCGAACGCCAGGACGGGGTTAGCTGGCTGGTTCACTTCGGAGAAATTAGCGATGAACAAAAATAGCCGTATTACGCTGACCGCGTTGCTGATGCTGGTTACCGGGCATACAGCGGCAGCACCGGCGGCGGTGTCCGCTACTGTCGTGCCGCTGGCGAACGGGGGGCAAGCGAGTATCGCTGTCAGTAACACTGACCCCAATCTGTTTACCGTGGCCGGAGACCGCGTGACAGCACTGACCAGCCTCGACGGTGAACTGACCAGGCAAGAGCAGACCGCCAGCGGCGGCGTCATCGTCAGCACCCTCAACAAAAAACCGTTCACCTTCATTCTGGAAACGGAACGCGGCCTGAATTTCTCTGTGCAGGCGGTGCCCCGTGCGGGTGTGGGCCGGACGATACGTCTGGTCAGTGAACTCTCTGGTACCGGTGACGCGGCGCGGAGCTGGGAAGAATCTTCCCCGTATGAAGCCATGCTGGTGTCGCTGAGTCAGCATCTGCTCGGCGGCAAGCTGCCGTCTGGTTGGCAGAGTATTCCAGTGACGAACGAACTGCTGAACGCCCCCGTGGGCCTGGTCGCCCGCGCTGAGCGCGTATGGGTGGGCAACCATTTGAAGGTGGTCAGCTATCGCGTCACCAACAGCACCTCCAGTGCCCGCAGCCTGACAGAGAGTGACTTCTGGCAGCACAGCATCCGGGGTGTGCTGTTCGCCGAGCCTGCACATCAGGTGATGGCGGGCGGTGCACTGCAGGTCTTCATCATCAGTGGCGGAGGGGCAGTGGATGGCCAGTATTAATGCAGTCGTAAAACGTAAACAGTTTATCTGGCTGGGGATTGTATTGGCCACCCTCGGCGTGGTCGGGGGGGGGGGCTGGTATCTGGCGGAAGCCCGTTATGAGGGAAGCGAAGCAGCGCCCGCGACGGACGAGCCGGCCCCGGACATGACCGGCGTGGTGGACAGCACCTTTGACCAAAAGGTGCAGCAGCATGCGACGACCGAAATGCAGGCGACCGCCGCTGGCATGCAGAAACAGTACGACGCGATGCGTCGTGAGATGGAGTTGCTGAGTAAGGGGCAGGCGGACTACCAGCGCCAGATTGACAAACTCAACGGGGATAACGCGGCGTTGGCGGCGCAGGTGAGTGCGCTGGGGGCGAAACCCGTCACCGGATCGGGCGAACCGGCACCGCAGCCACCATCACCGCCACCGGGACCAGAAGGTGAGCCGCAGCCCGTGGGTTTCCCGCCGCAGGGCAGGGGCGCGGTACCCCCGCCGACAGCTTTCTATCCCGGTAATGGCGTGATGCCACCGCCGCAGGTGAGTTATCAGTCCATCCCGGTGCCAAATCAGGTGCGACGTAAAACGTTCAGCTATGGCGACGGGAACAAAGGCCCCTCGCTGCCGTATATCCCTTCTGGCAGTTTTGCCAAGTCGATGCTGATTGAAGGGGCTGATGCCAATGCGTCCGTCACCGGGAATGAATCCACGGTGCCGATGCAGGTGCGCCTGACCGGACGGGTTGAGATGCCCAACAGCAAAACCTACGACCTGACCGGCTGCTTTGTCGGCCTGGAAGCCTGGGGCGACGTTTCCAGTGAGCGGGCCATCGTTCGCACACGCAACATCAGTTGCCTGAAACACGGCGTCACCATCGACCAGCCGATTGCCGGGCATGTGAGCTTTATGGGCAAAAACGGCATCAAGGGCGAAGTGGTAATGCGCAACGGAAAAATTCTCGGTTGGGCCTGGGGCGCCGGCTTCGTTGACGGTATCGGGCAGGGGGCGCAAACCGCCTCTCAACCGGCAGTGGGTCTGGGGGCAACCGCGTCGATAGGGGCCGCGGATGTCCTGAAAATGGGCATTGGCGGAGGGGCATCGAAAGCCGCTCAGACGTTGGGTGACTATTACATCAAACGCGCGGAGCAGTATCACCCGATCATCCCTATCGGGGCGGGTAATGAGGTCACTGTGGTCTTCCAGGATGGCTTCCAGCTGAAAACCATTGAAGAGCTGGCGCAAGAGGCTTCACAGCCAAAAACAGAGGGCGAAAGCAGTAGTCCGGTGCCATCGCCATCCATGCCCAACAACATGAATGGATTTAATACCGACCAGATGCTCCAGCAGTTGGGGAAAGTCAACCCGAACCAGTTTATGCCCGGCACTGGGGCACAGTAATCACGCACAGAGGAACCGACCATGAACAAGATACCGCTACTCACGTTGACCCTGGGCAGCATCCTGACCTTGTCAGGCTGTGCAGGGACGTCTAGCGACTTTGAATGCAATGCCACCACGTCAGATACCTGTATGACCATCGAACAGGCAAACGAAAAAGCCAAACGGCTGGAAGAGGGCAGTGGGGTAAAGCCGGATGTGGCCGCGTTGCCTCGACTGGCTGAAGGCAACTTCCGCACGGTCTCTGCGCAGCCACTGGCAACACCGACAACCCCGGTAACGACGATCGCCATGACGTCCGTGAGCACGCCGCGTCAGAATGCGCCGTTTACCCGCAGTGTGCCAGTGACAACTCCGCCCACCGCGACCGTCACCTATCAGCCACGGCCGGTGTCGATATCGACTCACGACATGATTGTCGACCCTCGACCATTGCGTGTGGGCGAAAAGACGGCAGGTCTGTGGATTGCGCCCTATATCGATACGCAAGACGTCTATCACCAGCCGACTCGGGTGTTTTTTGTTGTTAAACCGTCAGCGTGGGGACAACCGCGCGTTCAATGACGTATTCCCCCTGTAAAGGGGGCTTTTTCAAAATCCGGTTCTATCACGCGTGCCCTGAAACGTGAAAAGGGATGGGCGGTAGCGTGTCCTGAGATGCATGCCGCACCAGGCCAGATCCAAACAAGGAGACTGTAGAATGAAAGCGAATAAGTCGGGTGAGTCAGGAAATTTCGTGGTGCTGGCTGAAAGTCAGGAAGAGCTGGGATGTGGCAAAACGGCTATAGGTGTTGAGGTTGTGCGGGTGTTTCTGGCGCACGCTGATGTCAGCCAGCTTAAAGAACAGTACAGCGGCGAGGCGGGTGAAACGTTCGCTAAGGCGATACACGAGAACTGCACTGCCAGGGTTTCGTTAAAACAGAATAAGGAACATAAATGATGAACAAAACGCTGTACGGCGTGCTGCATGCACTGAGATGGTTGGGCTGGCTGATTAAGTACGTTTTCATCTGGCCAGCCGCCATGCTGATGCTGTTGCTTATCATGCTGTTCTGGCTGGATAACACTACGCCGGGCACCCTGATGGCGGAGGAAATCGCGTCAGTTTCCTGGAACGCGCAGACGGGGGAATACCGCATCCCTGTTTGTGCGGAAAGGACGGTTGGTACGGCGGTTACAGACGTCATGGGGGCCGCGCCCACGGATGTTTGTCGCGATACGGTACTGACCAACGCGGAAGGCTATGCGGCGCACATTGACGGATCACTGCGAGTGCTGCAAACGTTATGGGTGGTGTTCGGGCTTTTCTTTGTCTTAGGGGCGTTTGCCCTTGGATGCCGCCCGTTCACCTACCGGACATGCCGTCCAGGAGTGAAATTGGCGGCGACGCCTGTAACGGTTGAGGAAAGCCAAAAGGGTGGTCGCCATGAGTAGCCCAATGGACGCGGTGACCCGCACGGTCAATGCGTTGGTCACTGCGCTGAAAATGCCCGATGACTCGGCGAAAGCCAATGACATTCTCGGGCAGATGAACTTCCCGCAGTTCAGCCGTCTGTTGCCATACCGTGATTATGACGCCCAAACCGGGCTGTTTATGAATGACAAAACGATGGGGTTTATGCTGGAAGCCCAGCCCATCAATGGTGCGAATGAGACCATTGTCTCGTCACTCGAAAACCTGATGCGCACCAAACTGACCCGGGAGGTACCGCTGGCCATCCACCTGGTGTCCAGCCCTCTGGTGGGGCAGGACATCCAGTACGGTCTGCGCGAATTGTCCTGGACCGGCGAAGAAGCCGACAAATTCAACGCCATCACCCGTGCCTATTACCTGAGAGCGGCGGAAGAGGGGTTTCCCCTGCCAGAACACCTTAATCTGCCGCTGACCCTGCGTAATTACCGAGTCTATTTCTCCTGCTGCGTCCCCCGCAAACGGGGCAGCAAGGCCAGCGTGATGGAGTTGGAGAACCAGGTGAAAATCATCCGCGCGTCCTTGCAGGGAGCACAGATTGTGACCCGGGGCGTGGATGCCGATGCCTTCATCCGCATCGTGGCGGAAATGGTGAACCACAATCCAGATGCGCTGTACACCAAGGATCGTGAACTAGATCCGCTCAAGGACCTGAACTATCAGTGCGTGGATGACAGCTTTGACCTGAAGGTGAAAGCGGATCACATGACGCTGGGCCTGCGTGAGAACGGGAAAAACAGCACGGCACGTATCATGAACTTCCAACTGACCCGCAACCCGGAAATGGCGTTTCTGTGGAATACGGCTGACAACTACAGCAACCTGCTGAGTCCGGAGCTGTCCATTTCCTCTCCGTTTATTCTGACCTTGATCCTGTCGGTAGAAGACCAGGTGAAGGCCCAGAATGAGGCCAACCTGAAATTTCTCGACCTGGAGAAAAAATCTAAAAACAGCTACGCCAAATTTTTCCCGGGTGTGGTTCAGGAGGCGCAGGAATGGGGTGACCTTCGCCAGCGGTTGGCCTCGGGTCAGTCTTCACTGGTGAGTTATTTCCTGAACATCACTGTTTTCTGCCGGGATGAACAAGAAACCGCGCTTAACGTGGAGCAGGACGTGCTGAACAGCTTCCGTAAAAACGGATTCGAGCTCATTTCCCCGCGTTTTAACCAGATGCGTAACTTCCTGGCTAGCCTGCCGTTCACCGCCGGTGGCGGTCTGTTTAAGCAGTTGAAAGCGTCCGGTGTCGTGCAGCGTGCCGAAAGTTTTAACGTGGCCAACCTGCTGCCCGTGGTGGCTGATAGCCCGTTGGCCACCGCCGGGCTACTGGCACCCACCTACCGCAACCAACTGGCATTCATCGATCTGTTCAGCAAGGGAATGGGCAACACCAATTTCAACATGGCGGTCTGTGGCACGTCAGGGGCCGGGAAAACCGGTCTTATCCAGCCGCTTATCCGCAGCGTGATCGACTCCGGTGGGTTTGCGGTGGTGTTTGATATGGGCGATGGCTACAAATCCCTGTGCGAAAACATGGGCGGTGTGTACCTCGATGGCGAGAGCCTTAAGTTTAACCCGTTTGCCAACGTCACCGACGACACCATCAATGAGATGGCCGAGCGTCTGCGTGACCAGTTGTCGGTGATGGCCAGCCCCAACGGGAATCTGGATGAAGTCCATGAAGGCCTGTTACTCAAGGCGGTGAAAGCCACCTGGTTGTCGAAGAAAAATCAGGCACGCATTGATGACGTGGTGGACTATCTGGTGATGGCTCGTGACAGTGAAGGATACGAAGGGTCGCCGACTATCCGCAGCCGTCTGGACGAAATGGTGGTGTTGCTCACCCAGTACACCCGTGATGGTGTGTACGGCAATTATTTCAATTCGGATGAACCGTCGCTGAGGGATGATGCGAGGATGGTGGTACTGGAGCTGGGCGGTCTGGAAGACCGGCCGTCGCTACTGGTTGCGGTGATGTTTTCGCTCATTCTTTATATCGAAAACCGCATGTACCGCACGCCACGCAGCCTCAAAAAGCTCAATGTAATTGATGAAGGCTGGAGACTGCTGGATTTCAAAAACAACAAGGTCGGGGCCTTCATCGAAAAAGGCTACCGTACCGCCCGCCGTCATACAGGCTCGTACATCACCATCACCCAGAATATCGTCGACTTCGACTCGGACACCGCTTCCAGTGCGGCGCGCGCGGCCTGGGGGAACTCGTCGTACAAAATCATTCTCAAGCAGTCAGCCAAAGAATTTGCCAAATACAACCAGCTTTATCCAGATCAGTATTCGCAGATGCAGCGCGACATGATCGCCCGTTTTGGCAACGCAAAAGACCAGTGGTTCAGCAGTTTTATGCTGTCGGTGGAGCACCTCACTTCCTGGCACCGGCTGTTTGTCGACCCGCTTAGCCGGGCAATGTATTCGTCAGACGGGCCGGACTTTGAGTTTGTGCAGCGTCGTCGACAAGAGGGATTGACCATTCACGAAGCCGTCTGGGAACTGGCCTGGCAGAAGTCCGGCCCGGAAATGGCGTCGCTGGAGCGGTGGTTGCAGGAGCATGAGGGGATAACCCTTTGACTGCGCATCGTTCTGAAAAGCCAGAGATACATGGAGTATCTGCGCACTGTGACTACGTATCAAATCCCTGCCAGCGGTTGCGCGGGGCATTAAGAAGGAAACATCGATGTTTGTGAAGAGAAAAACCTTTGATGCCTGCTTTCATCAGCTCACCAGTTGCAGGCTCTTATTGTCCGCCAATCATGAATCGCTTGCGCAGTTGCGCTCAGCGGCAGAGGTCGGTGGTGGGATTTATAAACGCATCCTGGAATGTCGTGAAATGGCTGAAGGCGTTCGTCGTATGACGACGCCCGGCAGTGACCAGCGTCGCCTGCTTGACCATCTGGTCTATATGGATGGATGGCTATTGCAACTGGCGAACGCATTGCCGCTAAGCGGGCATACGCGGCAAATACGGCAGGCGGTATTGAACGGCGACGTTGCAGGGATATACGAGGGTGAACATTGGCTGGGGGCGGTGATGGAACAACAAACCGAGCTCCAGGAGCGAGTGCGCATTGCAGGAGGGAAAACGTGAAAAAAACAACAGTACTTACGGTGTCACTCATCGCCGGCACGCTGCTCGCCAGCGCCGGTATCAGTTGGCTCACTTGTCGCCTGAATGCCCCTGTGGTGGCGGCATTTAACATGAAGTCCACGGTGGATGCCTTCTTTGAAAGCACCACACGCCGGTCGCTGGACGAGGCGCAGACCAAGGCGCTGTCAGAGCGCTTTAATGCCGCGCTCGAAGCCAGCCTGCAGGATTGGCAGACCCGTCACAACGGTCTCATCCTGGTGGCGCCAGCGGTTGTGCAGGGCGCACCGGACATTACCCGCGACATCCAGAAGGACGTGGCCCGCCGGATGAAGGCCTCCTCATGAGGGCGGTCGTTGCCCTGAGCCTGACGTTGTTTGCGGGCAGCGCACTGGCCACGGATTTGGGGACGTGGGGCGACCTCTGGCCTGTGGCCGAGCCGGACATGCTGAGCGTTATCGAGCAGCGACTGCAGTCCCTGCAGCAATCCGGGGAAATGGACAAAAAGATGACAGAGTTTAAAGACCGTGTGGTGCGCAATAGCCAACGTCCACCGGCTGTGGAAGGGATAACGCGTGCCTTGCGCTACGAACGGCGCTGGTTCGACCCGAGTATCCGCCTGGACAAGGACGTGTCCGATCATGAAGGCCGGGTGTTTGCCCGGGCCGGTGAGGTCTTTAATCCCCTGAACGTGGTGCCGTTCAACGAGACCCTGATGTTCATTGATGGCGACGACGCAGAGCAGGTGGCCTGGGTGGCGCGTCAAAAACCGGCGACGCTGATTGCCCGCATCATCCTGGTGAAAGGCAACATCCCTGAGACGTCGGAAAAGCTCGATAGCCGTATCTTCTTCGACCAGAACGGGGCACTGACGACCCGCTTCGCCATCAGCGAAGTGCCGGCCCGCGTGACGGCAGCACCCAGCGGGCTGCGCCTGAAGGTGGAAGTTATCCCGCCGGAGATGACGCAGTACGACAGCCAGGGAGCAACGCATGAGTAAGGTGCTGGCCACCCTGGGTGGTCTGTTATTACTGGGGGTGAGCTACGGGGCGATGGCGGTGCCGGGCGCAGGAGCCGTGGCCTGTGAGGGGCGGTTTGTTAATCCGATCACCGATATCTGCTGGCGCTGCATGTTTCCGTTGTCGCTCGGCAGTGTGCAGGTGACCGGTGGTGACCTGCCGGACACACCCAACCCCGCCAGTCCCATTCAGTTCTGCCCGATGCCGCCGCCGATATTCCAACGCATCGGACTGGCCATCGGGTTCTGGGAGCCCATGGCCATGACGGACGTGACCCGCTCACCGGGCTGCATGGTCAATCTTGGCGGGTTCTCCATTAATCTCGGCAAGATGGGTATGGGCACCGCGAAGAAGGACGACAAGCAGGTCAACGGCGCGTTCTACCATGTGCATTGGTACAAATACCCGCTGACTTACTGGCTCAACATCATCACCTCAATGGGGTGTTTGCAGGCGGGTGACCTGGATATCGGGTATCTGTCCGAGATTGACCCCACCTGGGGGGACAGCGCTCTAACGTCCATTCTGAACCCGGAAGCGGTGATTTTTGCCAACCCGATAGCCCAGGGGGCCTGCGCGGCAGACGCCATTGCCAGCGCGGTGGGCATGCCGCTCGACCCGTTGTTCTGGTGTGCCGGTTCGCAGGGCTCGATGTACCCCTTTAACGGCTGGGTGAGCAATGAGTCCAGCCCCCTGCAGTCGTCGGTGCTGCTCAGCGAGCGCATGGCGTTCAAGTTGCACAGGCAGGGGCAGGTGCTGGAGAGTATCGGCGCAGACGGTGCCGTCTGCCAGCAGTATCCGTCCCCCATCATCCCGAAATCGCGCTGGCGTTATCAGATGGTGAACATGATCCCCGATGTGCTGCAGTGCCATCCGTTCGGGCGCACCGTGATGCGCTGGGAAGTGGGACACAATCTCCCGTCAACGCGAAAAAACTACGGCTACCTGTTGTGGCGCAAACGTAACTGCGTCTTCCTCTGAGAAAGGATCTCCTGATGAATACCCTACACCGACTGGCGGCAGCGATATGGCTGTCGGCCTACTGCACCTCTGCGCTGGCCACCGGGATACACGAGGACAACCGAGAGTTCCTGCGCCAGCAGGAAAATCTGAGTAACCAGCTGCGCCAGCAGGACAATGCGCCGCTGCGCCAGAGGCTGGAACAGCAGGTACGCCAGAACCCCCTGTCCGGAGGAGACCGGCAGTTTATCGACGGCCTGAAACAAGGACAGATGGACGCCCAATCCGATAAACCGGCGCAGGGGGCGCTGTACTTCGTGTCGTTCTCCATTCCCGAAACCGGCCTTAAACGCATGCTGTCGGAAGCCCGCCGTTTCGGTATTCCGGCGACACTCCGGGGGATGGTGCAAAACGACATGAAAACCACGGCTGACGCCATCATGGCGCTGGTCAAAGACGGCAGCACAGACGGGGTGGCGATTGACCCCACTCGCTACCGCGAGTACGGCATCACCAGCGTGCCGTCTCTCGTGGTGTTCTGCCCGGCGGGTCACGATGTTATCCGGGGCAACCTGCGGCTCAAGCAGGCGCTGGACAAAGTGGTCGAGAAGGGCGACTGCCGGGATGAAGCCCGCCGTCTGCTGGAAGAAGGAGCGAAGAAATGAACCGCGTGTGCCTGGTTTCTGTGGCCGTGCTCCTCATGGTGGGGATGGCCAACGCGCAAACCGATGCGGATGCGCAGTACAAAGCCGGGGCTGATTTTGCCCGTGAGATAAAGGGCAAAGGTGACAGCAGCCTGAACAACTTCAATCCGGCCGACAGTATCCCGAACTACACCGACTCCCCCGGCGAGAAAAATTACTACGGGGGCGTGAAGGCGACCAGCGATGGCGCATTGAAAACCGACGGCGGTCACGCCTGGAGCCAGACCGAAGCGGGGAAAGCGGTGACCGACTCCATGATGAATAACCCGAAGGAACCGATTTCACCGGATGCGCCGTTCATCCAGTCCGGGAAGGAGGTTCAGTCCCAGGCAGACACCATTATCGGTAAAACGGGACAGCTGCAGTGTGAAGCCCAACAGATCAACCGCAGCGAATTCACGCGCCATGTGTGCGAACGCGATACGGCGGTGCTGCGCACCTGCGAACGCGCTGCTGAAATCGGTGGTTATTACGATACCCGTGATGAAACGAGGAACGGTCACTATGGACGCCAGAATATTAATTGGTGGCGTGAGGGAGGCATCATTCGCGGGCAGTTCTCAGCGCCGTTTACTGGCCCTGTTCATTGGGCGTCGTTAAATAATGAAGTGATGAATGACCTTCATTCTATCAGTTTCCCCATAACCGTCTCGATATGGGGAAATAACATTCACTATGGAAACAAGGATTGGGGAGTGAGAAGTATCAACACTGCCGGTTTAATGCTTACGCAAGGCCAACCCGTCGATATCGTTATTTCCGTAGATGGAGGAGGGGGCAGCAATCAAAGTAGCATCGTTGATTCGGTGCTTAATCTGCTTAAGAACGGCGGCCGTTGGGAATATGTCTTCGACATCGATTTTACCGGTAGCACCAAAGTGCAATTCTGGGTGCCCACCACCTCAGTACCGGCGGAATGCGCGCTGGCACAGGAAGCCGGTGCTGTGAAGGTCAATACCGTATGCAGTGAACCGGGCGGTGAACGTCCGGTGGTGGTTAACGGGCAAACCTATATCGTCGGTGCCAGCTGCTGGCGTTTTACCGATACGTATCGCCTGCAGGAAGTCGATGTGGGCAGTTGCGGAAAGTTTGCCAACAACCCGGCCTGCACGGTGGCGGAGCATGCCTGCGCGTTCAATGACGAACAGGGGGCCTGTCTGCGCGAGAACGTGACCTACTCCTGTGAACAACGCACCACCGGCACGGTGATGATTTGTGGCGGCGAGACCTTCTGTCTCGATGGTGAATGTGAACGTGCTCAGAAGGGAAAAAACAATGATTTCGCGCCGGTGGTGTCGGCGCTGGCGGCCCTTGCAGCGGCGGGGAAAGACGTGGCAGACCTCAACGGCGTGAATGTACGCGCATTCACCGGCAGTGCGAAGTTTTGCAAGATGGCGGCGGCAGGATTCAGTAACTGCTGCAAAGACTCGGGCTGGGGGCAGGATATCGGGATTGCCAACTGCAGCACCGAAGAGAAAGCGCTGGGCAAAGCCAAAGAGAAGCAACTCACCGTCAGCGTCGGGGAGTTCTGCTCGAAAAAGGTGTTGGGTGTGTGTCTGGAGAAAAAACGCGGTTACTGCCAGTTCGATTCAAAACTGGCTCAGATTGTTCAGCAGCAGGGGCGTAATGGCCAGTTGCGTATCGGCTTCGGGGCTGCCAAAAGCCCGGACTGCCGGGGTATCACCCAGACCGAACTCCAGCAGATTAAATTCGACAATCTCGACTTCTCCAACTTCTTTGAAGATTTACAAAACAACCAGAACATCCCCGACAACAACGCGCTGACGGAACGTGTCCGTGAGCAGATAGCCACGCAGTTGCAGAGTAAGTAAGGCGGCCATATGAAAAAACGACTCTCCGTGACGGCGGCCGCGCTGCTGCTCAGCCTGCCGGTGCTGGCGAAGGATGCCGGCTGGCAGTGGTACAACGAAAGCCTGAAGCGGAAAACGGAAGAACCGCCCACGGCCACAGCACCGCCCGCACAACCGGACATCATGGAAAAACTGGCCACGCTGCAACAGGCCACGAAACGGGCGATGTATGAAGCCATCCTGTACCCGGGCGTGGAAAACTTCACCCGCTATTTCCGGTTGCAGAATTACTGGACGCAGCAGGCCGGATTGTTCTCGATGAGCGCCAAAAAAGCCATGCTGGTGCACCCGGAACTGGACTACAACCTGCAGCACAGCCACTACAACGGCACCGTGCGCAATCAGCTGGCGGCGGATTTTGCCGACCAGCGCCGGGCTATCGAAACACTGGCTCAGCATTACGGGGTGATGTTCTTCTACCGGGGGCAAGATCCCATCGACGGACAACTGGCGCAGGTGATCAAGAACTTCCGCGAAACCTATCACCTGAGTGTTATTCCGGTGTCCGTGGACGGCATCATCAATCCGCTGTTGCCCGACAGCCGCGTTGACGCTGGCCAGGCCGAGCGTCTGGGTATTCGTCACTTCCCGGCGCTGATGCTGGCCGACCCGAAAAGCGGCACCGTGAAGCCCGTGTCCTACGGGTTTATCAGTCAGGACGACCTGGCCAAACAGTTCCTGAACGTTTCCACCGATTTTGCCCCCAACTTTTAGTTTTCGGAGAGTCTGTATGCGTAAATTCCGCTTTCGTCTGCCTGAGTTTGACAACGTCGGGCTGTGGATACTGACACTGGGCGTCTGGTTTCACATTGTTTCCCGCCTGATCCGCCCCAATCCATCAATGGCCATTTTGCTGGCGCAGATTATCGGGGTGTCGCTCACCCTGTGGGGAGGCTACCGCATCCTCAACGTCTGGATTGCCCGGGCACGGGCGGCAGAGCAGGACGCCACCGACCGTAGGCCGGTAACAGGAGCTGAACACCATGAAGGTTAAACCACTGTTACTGTTGACCGTACTGTGTGTCTGCCCTCCGGCCATTCAGGCAAGCACGATGGACGAACTTCAATCGTTATGGAGTCCCAAAGGCCTTGGCGCCGCCGCACCTGAAACCAAAACAGAAACCCCAGCATCTGCCGCGACGGCGGTCACTGCAGCTCCAGCCCGCCAACCGGTCTGGTTCCGGCTGAGCAACGGGCAGCAGGCCAACCTGGCGGAATGGAAGGTGGTGCTGTTTATGCAGGGGAGTTGCCCGTATTGCCACAAATTCGACCCGGTGCTGAAGTCGCTGTCTGAACGCGTGGGATTTGGCGTGATGGCCTACACCATTGATGGGCACGGCGACGAAGCGTACCCCGAAGCCTTACCGGTGCCGGCAGATGTTATGCGGACATTCTTCCCCAACCTGCCGGTCGCTACCCCCACCACGTTTCTGGTTAACGTGAACACCCTGGAAGCGTTGCCGCTGTTGCAGGGGGCCACTGACGAGCAGGGCTTTATGGCTCGTCTCGATACCGTGTTGCAGATGCGTCAGGGAGGGCGCGCGCTATGATGAAAACCCCACGGGCCGCCCTGTGTGCGGCACTGCTGACGTTGTCGGTGACGGCTGCAGCCGATGTGAACAGCGATATGAATCAATTTTTTAACAAACTCGGATTTGATTCCAACACCAGTCAGCCCCAGGTCTGGCAAGGGCAGGCGGCAGGTTACGCCTCCGGTGGATCGATGTATGCCCGCACCCAGGTGAAAACCATCCAGCTGGTCTCGATGACCCTGCCGGACATTAACGCCGGCTGCGGTGGTATCGATGCCTACCTGGGTTCGTTCAGCTTCATCAACAGCGAGCAGCTGCAGCGGTTCGCCAAACAGATCATGTCCAATTCTGCCGGGTACTTCTTTGACCTCGCCCTGCAGACCACCGTACCGGAAATCAAAACTGCCAAAGATTTTCTGCAGAAAATGGCCAGCGACATCAACAGCATGAATCTCAGCTCCTGTCAGGCCGCACAGGGCATTGTCGGCGGGCTGTTCCCGCGCACGCAGGTTTCCCAGCAAAAGGTCTGTCAGGACATTTCCGGAGAGAGCAACATGTTTGCCGACTGGGCGGCCTCACGGCAGGGCTGTACCGTGGGCGGCAGCCTGGACAAGGTCCGTGATAAAGCGAGTGATAAAGATAAAGAACGCATTACCAAAAACATCAATGTTATCTGGAGTGCGCTCGGTAAAAACCGGATGTTTGACGGCAACAAGGAACTGAAAGAGTTCATCATGACCCTGACCGGCACGATGGTGTTTGACGAAAACGGCAACATCACCCCGCTGCCCGCCAGAACCACTGACCGTGACCTGATACGCGCCATGATGGAAGGCGGCACGGCGCGGGTGTACCACTGCAACGACAGCGATAAATGCCTGAAGGTGGTGGCGGATTCGACGGTCACCATCAGCGAGAGAAACGCGCTCAAAAATCAGATTAAAGACATCCTCGCCGGCATTCAGAACAAGGCCGTGACCGATGAGAAGCTCACCGAAAAAGAGAAGGGCTTCATCACCAGTACCACCATCCCGGTATTTAAATACCTGATCGACCCGCAAATGCTGGGGGTGTCGAACAGCCTGGTGTATCAGCTGACCGATTACATCGGTTACGACATCCTGCTGCAGTACATTCAGGAACTGGTTCAACAGGCACGGGCCATGGTGGCCACGGGGAATTATGACCAGGCAGTGATTGAGAGCATCAACAACAACCTCAACGAAGCGACCCGCCAGATAGCGTCATTCCAGGCGCAGGTGCAGGTCCAGCAGGATGCACTGCTGGTTGTGGATCGGCAGATGAGCTACATGCGTCAGCAGGTCTCGGCCCGCATGCTGCAACGCTATCAGAATAATTACCACTTCGGGGGGGCGCGCTAATGCAGGAAATCTATGTCATTGCCGGCGGCGATTGGCTGCGGGCGACCCTCAATGCCATCGTAACCTTCATGAACGGCGGCAGTTGGGCGACGATACAACGCATGGTGATCGCTTTTTCAGTGCTCCTGGTCGCGGTGAACTGGATACGCCGCCACAGCGTGATGGATATGCTGGGTTGGGCCGGAGTGATGGTACTGATATCCCTGCTGGTCGGGGTGCGCACGCCCGTGCAGATCATCGACAACAGCGACCTGACACGGGTTTATCAGGTGGACAACGTGCCGGTGGGGCTGGCGCTGCCCGCTTCACTGACTACCAAAATCGGTTATGCCCTGGTACAGGGCTATGAAATGGTGTTTTCGCAGCCCGACAGCGTCACCTACAGCAAGACCGGGATGATATTTGGGGCGAATCTGGTGTCGCGCAGTACCGACTTTCTGTCGCAGAACCCGGAAATCACCACGCTGTTTACCGACTACGTCCAGAACTGCGTGATGGGTGATATTTTCCTGAACGGGAAATACAGCATGGAAGACCTGATGAACAGCCCCGATCCCTACACGCTGATTTTCTCCCGGCCCAGCCCGCTGCGCGGTGTGTTCAACGACAAAAATCAGTTCATGACCTGTGAGGAAGCGGCCGCTGTTATCAAACCGAAGCTGGCGCTCGATACGCAGACCGGCGGCAAGACCTGGAGCTACTATGTACGTCAGGCATTTGGTGGCCGCCCGAACCCGGATGCGTTGTTTAGCCAGATGGTGGGCGACAGCTACAGCTATTTCTACGGGGCTGGACAGGGTGCCGCGCAGATTATGCGTCAGAACGTCACCATGAACGCGGTGCGCAACGGCATCATGAGCTACGCAGCCCGTAACGGCGACACTGCGAGCCTGCTCAATATTTCCACCACCTCGTCGATGGAAAAACAACGGCTGGCGCATGCCACTGTCGGACAGGTGGCGTTGCGCTCCCTGCCGATGTCGCAAACGCTGATTGTGGGGCTGACGATTGGGCTGTTCCCGCTGATGATTTTAGGTGGGATGTTCAATGCCGTGACGCTGAACGTGCTCAAGGGCTACGTGCTGGCCATCATGTGGGTGCAGAGTTGGCCGCTGTTGTATGCCATCCTGAACAGCTGCATGACGTTTTACGCCAAAGCTAACGGCTCGCCGGTGGTGCTGTCTGAACTCTCACAGGTGCAGATTAAATATTCCGACCTCGCCACCACGGCCGGTTACCTGTCGATGCTGATCCCGCCCCTGGCGTGGGGCATGCTCAAGGGACTCGGGGCGGGCTTCTCGAGCCTGTACAGCCATCTGGCGTCCTCAGCCATCAGCCCTGCAGCCACGGCAGCGTCCGGCGCGGTCGACGGCAACTACTCTTACGCCAATATGCAGACCGAGAACGTCAGCGGCTTCAACTGGAACACCAACAGCTCGACGGTGTTTGGGCAGATGAGCCACCAGTTGGGGAATGGTGCAATGACCACCCGCACCCGTGGCGGTGATACGGTGGTGGACAGCTCCGGGGCCATGTCAAAACTGCCGGTTGATATCAACGTGTCGCGCCAGATTGCGAGTGCGCAGCAGCAGATGTCCCGAGAGTCTGAGTCTCAGGCGCAGACGGCAATGAGCGGGTTTAACAGCAGTATCAGTAGTGCCTGGAACTCCCTGCAGCAATTTACCGGCCAACGCGGCAACAGCAGCACGACGACCCAGGGTGCCGACAGTTCGCAGGGCGGACAATCAACCATGATGGCCGGCAAAATGCGCAGCGCCGTAGAAAGCTATGCCAAAGCCAACAACATCAGCGAAGACCAGGCCACGCAGGAACTGGCTCAACGGTCGGTAAATTATACAGCAGGACTGAACGCCTCAATCACAGGTAAAGGCAGTATGGGAGTTAAGATACTTGGTACTGGTGCGACAGTGGAAACAGCAGTAAGTGGAAAGGTTAGTCGAGACGGGGTAGATCACGATAGTCACTCCGCCAGTTCAGGAACCCGGGCCAGTCAGGATGCCCGCCACGATGCCAGCGCCCAGGCGGCGTCGGACTTCAAAGAGGGTATGGACTATTTTACCAGCCAGAAAACCAGCGAATCCGGTAGCCACAGCCAGAACAATGCCGATTCACGGGTAGACCAACTGGCGGCCTCGCTGAACAGCGCGAAAAGTAGCTACACCCAGTACAGCGATGCACACACTCGCAGTCATGAATATGCGGAGATGGCCTCGCGTACGGAGACGATGTCCGGGCAGATGAGCGAAAACCTGACCCAGCAGTTTGCCAACTTTGTGGCGAAACGCGCCCCGGATAATGCCGAAGCGATCCTGACCAACACCAGTTCACCGGAAGTCGCGGCGCAGCGTTCGGCGCTGGCACGGGAGTTTGTGAATGAGCAGGTGGCACCGGGCGTTGACGCGCACTATACCAGCGGAAAAGCCGCACTGGGCAGCGGAATGGGGACGGTCTCCGGCGGTGGTAATACGGATGCGGTACTGGCCGATTTTGCGAACAATAGCCAACAAATAGACCGCCATACGACCAATGCTGGCATCGCTAATAACGTTGGTGATAAAGTGGACACAATGATTAGTGGTAATAAAAACGCGCAGACGGAAACTCGTCATAAGATAGAGGGTCAGTCGAGTGAAATCAGTGACCAGCATGACAGTTTGAAAGAGAATCACTCTGAAGTGCGAGCAACACAGAATAAAAAATATTCTGACGAGAAAGACAAGCAGACAAGTATTCCGGGGGCATCTTCGAAGGGAGAACTCATGGAACGGGCGAGGGAAGCACAGGATCAGTTTAATAAGAAAAAGTGAGGTCAGTAATGCTAACGCAAAAGATCATCCGGCAGGAAATAGAAGAACTGAAGGCGATTATGGCCAGTGACTCACTAGTTGTTCCTAGCATGTGGGAATGTGCAAAACCCGGAGTATTAATCCTACTGTGGTTGTTTATTTGCCCCCTGTTGGCGTTCTCATTAAGCGACGTAATTTTATCAGAAGTGGCTAGTGCCGTGGGTTTTAGTACATTTATTGGTTTTATCATTGCGTTTGGGATTACAAATGGATTGGGTATGGTCTATGCAGTGCCAAGGCATTTTAGGGAGAAGTCAATTGTAATGATGTTAATTCAACGTAAGGTGGTCAAGTATTCTACAGTGTACATGTTAACTGTGTTTGCTTTGGCTTTATTTGGTGCTTTCGGTATTCGTGATTCTTTTGGCTATTTGATGCCTCTAATGTTTATTACCGGTGGTTTTGTATTCTTTTTTAATGCAGACATCTCCCGTTATAAACTTTCTGCATTCACCGAGATCGTGAAAGCCGTTAAAGCACAATAATTGCACCCTGCCTGCTGGGGCGACTGAGTTCCCCAGCAGGCAATTCGGCCCCTGCTCTGCTGACAACCCAATTGCCTTACTGACTCCCCGCCTTTAACCGTAAACGCAGAACGACTGTGCAAATCCTTTGTGCAGTCGTGAAGTGTTGCCGGCGAAGTTGGAATCTGTGGTCGAATTAAATGTGCGATCGGTTTGGTTCTGAATAGGCAAACGCAGCGGCAGAAATAGTTATCAGCGCTGCAACCAATTTTGCTTTTTTCGTTTAATCCTCTCTTTTATACCGGATGGATATCATGAGCTTTAATGCCAAGGATATGACCCAGGGTGGTCAGATTGCGAGCATGCGCATCCGTATGTTCAGTCAGATTGCCAATATTATTATTTACTGCCTCGTTATTCTGTTTGCCATTATTGTCGCGCTGACCTTCTGGGTGAAACTGTCCTGGCAGACATTTGTTAACGGTATGCTGTATTTCTGGTGCCAGACGCTGTCGCCAATGCGCGATATAGTTAAATCCCAGCCAGTCTATACCGTGCGCTATTACGAGAAAGAGCTTAAGTACAACGCGCTGCAGGTATTGCAGGATAAATACCTTATCTGGTGTGCCGAGCAGGTCTGGGCGACGTTTCTGTTGGCTGCCATCATCGCTGCCGTGGTCTGCGTGGTGGCGTTCTTCGTCACCACCTGGGTGCTGGGTCATCAGGGTAAGCAACAGAGTGAGGATGAGGTCACCGGGGGACGTGAGCTGACCGATGACCCGAAACGCGTGGCGAAGATGCTTAAACGCGACGGTATGGCGTCCGACATTAAAATTGGCGACCTGCCGCTCATCAAGAACTCCGAAATCCAGAACTTCTGTCTGCACGGCACGGTCGGTTCCGGGAAGTCCGAGGCGATACGTCGCCTGATGAATTATGCTCGCAAACGTGGCGACATGGTGATTGTCTACGACCGTTCCTGCGAATTCGTCAAAAGCTATTACGACCCGGCCACCGATAAAATTCTCAACCCGCTCGATGCCCGCTGTGCGGCCTGGGATTTGTGGCGTGAGTGTCTGACTCAGCCGGATTTTGACAACATTTCCAACACGCTCATCCCTATGGGGACCAAAGAAGACCCCTTCTGGCAGGGGTCCGGGCGTACCATTTTTGCCGAGGCGGCGTATCTGATGCGTAATGACAAAGACCGCAGCTACAGCAAACTGGTCGATACATTACTGTCGATTAAAATCGAAAAGCTGCGTGCCTATCTTAAAAACTCGCCGGCGGCCAACCTGGTGGAAGAGAAAATCGAGAAGACCGCCATCTCTATTCGGGCGGTGCTGACCAACTACGTCAAAGCCATTCGCTACCTGCAGGGTATTGAGGGTAACGGCGAGCCGTTTACCATCCGTGACTGGATGCGTGGGGTGCGGGAAGACGGGAAAAACGGCTGGCTGTTCATCTCATCCAACGCCGACACCCATGCGTCCCTCAAGCCGGTCATTTCGATGTGGCTATCCATCGCCATCCGAGGGCTGCTCGGGATGGGTGAGAACCGGGATCGCCGGGTATGGGTGTTTGGCGACGAACTGCCCACCCTGCACAAGCTGCCGGACCTGGTAGAAATATTGCCGGAAGCCCGTAAGTTTGGTGGTTGCTATGTGTTCGGTATTCAGTCCTACGCGCAGCTTGAGGACATCTACGGCGATAAAGGCGCCGCCACGCTGTTTGACGTCATGAACACCCGCGTATTCTTCCGTTCACCGACGCGCAAAATTGCCGAATTCGCTGCTGGGGAGATTGGCGAGAAAGAAATCCTCAAAGCCTCCGAGCAGTATTCCTACGGGGTAGACCCGGTGCGTGACGGGACGTCGGTAGGCAAGGACATGGAGCGGGTGACGCTGGTTAGCTACTCCGACATCCAGACGCTGCCGGATCTCTCCTGTTATGTCACGCTACCGGGACCCTATCCGGCAGTGAAGATGGCCCTGAAGTACCAGCCACGACCGAAGGTCGCACCCGAATTCATCCCGCGCACCCTGGATGAGCAGGCGGATGCGCGTCTGAACCTCGCCCTGGCCGCACGCGAAGACGAATCTCGCAGTCTGGCAGTGCTGTTTACGCCGGATATTCCGGTTGAAGCGGTTGTGTCAGTGGTAGCCAGCGCACCTCCCGCGCCTGTGGACGTCCCTGTCGCGCCGGTTGCACCTGCAGCGCCCATGGAGCGCCCAGCGACGAGTGGCGCACCTGCGGCTACATCCGGTTCATCGGAAGCAGCGGTGGGCGTTGGCGGTACCGAGCAAGAGCTGGCCACCAAAGCCGAAGACGCTGAAAAGTTGCCGCCCGGTATTGATGTCAGCGGCGAAGTGGTGGACTGGGATGCCTTTGAAGCCTGGCAGGCTGAGCAAGATAGGCTGTCAGGGAAGGATATGCAGCGCCGTGAAGAGGTGAACATCAATGTGCATCGTTCGCCTGAAAAAGACCTCGAACCGGGAGACAACCTCTGATGCTAAGTTTGTGGAGAGTTAAATCGGCCGGCAGTGCCGGCAACTACTACACCGACAAGGATAACTACTACGTCATTGGCAGTATGGGAGAACGCTGGGCGGGCGAGGGGGCTGCTGAGCTGGGGCTTAAAGGCGAGGTGGACCAGAAAATCTTCACCCAACTGCTGGAAGGTCGCCTGCCGGACGGAAGTGATCTCAGCCGTATGCAGGAGGGTGCCAACAAGCACCGCCCTGGCTATGACCTGACCTTCTCAGCCCCCAAAAGTATTTCAGTGATGGCCATGCTCGGCGGCGACACGCGGCTGATTGACGCACACAACCACGCGGTGGATACCGCTGTGAAGCAGGTGGAGGCACTGGCCTCGACGCGGGTGATGACCGACGGTAAAAGTCAGACCGAGTTGACCGGCAATCTGGTGATGGCGCTGTTTAATCACGATACCAGCCGTGACCAGGAGCCGCTGTTGCACACCCATGCCGTGGTGGCCAACCTCACCAGGCACGGTGATGATTGGCGCACGCTCAGCAGCGATAAGGTCGGCAAAACCGGCTTCATCGAAAACGTGTACGCGAACCAGATAGCCTTTGGCAAAATTTACCGCGCCACACTGCATCAGGATGTCACGGCGCTGGGCTATGAGACTGAGATAGTGGGAAAGCACGGCATGTGGGAACTGAAAGACGTACCGGTCGTCGAATTCTCCAGTCGCACTCAGGCGATTAAGGAGGCCGTAGGGGAAGATGCATCGCTAAAATCACGCGACATGGCCGCGCTGGATACGCGGCGTCCGAAAGAAAAGGTCGATCCAGAGCAACGGATGAGCGAGTGGATGCACACACTGAAAGCCACCGGCTTCGATATCCGGGGCTACCGCGAGTACGCTGACCAGCGTGCGCAGGCGGGTGACATCCCGGCCCCGGCCGTGGAGGCCGTCGACGTCAGTGCGTCGGTCGGCCTGGCCATCGGCATGCTGAGCGACCGGCGGGCGCGCTTCACTTACTCTGAACTGCTGGCCACCACAATCGGTCAGTTGCCCGCGCAGCCGGGGGTGGTGGCGCAGGCGCGCGAGGGCATCGAGTCGGCGATTAAAAACGAACAGCTTATTCCGCTCGATAAAGAAAAAGGCCTTTTCACCTCAAGCATTCATGTACTCGACGAACTGTCGGTGGCGGCCCTGAGCCGTGACCTGCAGCGGGCCGGGCCGATTGATACCTTTGCGGATAAAGCACAGCCCCGTACTCGAGCGTACTCTGACGCGGTCAGTGTGCTGGCGCAGGACCGTCTGCCGGTGGCGATTGTGGCCGGTCAAGGGGGGGCCGCTGGTCAGCGTGAGCGTGTAGCGGAGTTGGCCATGATGGCGCACGAACAGGGGCGTGAGGTGCAGATAGTGGCGGCAGATCGCCGCTCGGCCCGCAGCCTTGCGCAGGATGAGCGCCTTGGCGGGGAGCACATTACCGACCGGCGGGCACTGACGGAGGGGATGACCTTTTTGCCGGGCAGCACGCTGATTGTCGACCAGGCCGAAAAGCTGACACTCAAAGAGACGCTGACGCTGCTCGATGGTGCCCTGCGTCATAACGTGCAGCTATTGATGACCGACAGCGGGCAACGCAGCGGCACCGGCAGCGCCCTGACGGTGATGAAAGAAACGGGCGTTAATACGCTGAGCTGGCAGCAGGGGGAGAAAACCCGGGTGGACGTCATCAGCGAGCCTGACCGGCGTCAGCGTTATGACCGGCTGGCCACCGACTTTGCCCGCAGTATACGGGCGGGAGAACACAGCGTGGCACAGGTTGCCGGTGTCCGCGAACAGGCGGCACTCACCGGTGCGGTGCGTAATGCCCTGCGCGCAGAACGCGTGCTGGGTGAGAAAGAGCACACCATCACCGCGCTGGAGCCGGTGTGGCTGGACAGTCGCCATCAGCAGGTGCGTGACCACTACCGTGACGGGATGGTGATGGAGCGTTGGGATGCTCAGGCGCGACGTCATGAACGGTTTGTGATTGACCGCGTTACCGCCCGTAATAATAGCCTGACATTGCGCAATGCGCAGGGTGAAAGTCAGGTGATCCGGCTGGTGTCGCTCGACAGCAGCTGGTCGTTGCTTCGTGCCACGCAAATCTCGGTGTCAGAAGGGGACCGATTGGCTGTGTTGGGCAAAACACCAGGCGCACGGCTTAAGGGGGGCGATACCGTGACCGTCACCGGCTTTGATGATAAAGGCATAGCCGTGACCCTGCCCGGTCGCAAGGGAACGGTAACGCTGCCGTCCGGAGACAGTCCGTTTACGGCGCCGAAAGTCGGGCAAGGCTGGGTGGGATCGCCCGGGCGCAGCGTGAGTGATAACGCCACGGTCTTTGCCTCACTGAGCCTGCGGGAGATGGACACCACCACCCTCAACAAGCTGGCCCTGAGCGGTCCGCAGGTGCGGCTGTACTCGGCGCAAACCGAAGCGAAAACCACGGAGAAACTGGCCAGACAGTCGGCCTTCAGCGTGGTGTCGGCACAAATCAAGGAAGCCGCCGGGCATGACCGACTGGAAGATGCGCTCACACACCAAAAAAACGCGCTGCACACCCCGGCGCAGCAGGCCATTCATTTGGCCATCCCTGAGCTGGAAAGTCGCAACCTCGCCTTCACAAAACCTCAGCTGATGGCGGCGGCCAGCGAGGCAGTGCCGACAGGACCGGGACTGGCGGCGATTGAGCGGGAAATAGACCAGCAAGCCCGGGAGGGGGCGCTGATGTCGGTACCGGTCTCACCGGGGAACGGCCTGCAACTGTTGGTTGCCCGTGCATCTTATAACGCCGAGAAAAGCATTATCCGCCATGTGCTGGAAGGTAAGGATGCCGTTGCGCCGTTGATGCACCGTGTGCCAGGGGCGCAGATAGAGGGGCTTACATCCGGGCAACGCAATGCCACGCGGATGATCCTTGAGTCCTCTGACCGTTTCACCCTGGTACAGGGCTACGCAGGGGTGGGGAAAACGACCCAATTCCGGGCGGTGATGTCGGCTATCGGCACACTACCGGAGGAGCAGCGGCCCCGCGTCATTGGCGTGGCACCCACCCACCGAGCAGTGAGCGAAATGCGCGATGCCGGCGTGCCGGAGTCGCAGACGCTCGCTGCGTTTATTCACGACACGCAACAGCAGCTGCGCGGCGGCGAAAAGCCGGATTTTCGCAACGTGCTGTTCCTGGTGGATGAAAGCTCGATGGTCGGCAATGCCGATATGGCCCGGGCCTATGGCCTCATCGCCGGGGGCGGCGGACGGGCGGTGTCCAGTGGCGACACCGATCAGTTGCAGTCTATCGCACCTGGCCAGCCGTTCCGTCTGCTGCAAAACCGCAGCGCCATCGACGTGGCGGTGATGCAGGAGATCGTTCGCCAGACCCCAGCCCTGAAACCGGCGGTCTACAGTTTGATTGACCGGGACATCGACAGCGCCCTCAACACCCTTGAGCAGGTGGCACCCGCACAGGTGCCGCGTCAGGCGGGTGCCTGGCAGCCGGAGAGTTCGGTGGTGGAATTCGGCGCGGCGCAGGAGAAGGCTATCGAGAAAGGTCTGGCTGACGGGAGCCTGACGCCCGGCGCACAACCCGCCACCCTCTATGAAGCCATCGTGCGTGACTACACCGGGCGCACACCGCAGGCGCAGGCACAGACCATCGTGGTGACAACCCTGAATGCCGACCGGCGGGCGCTGAACGCGCAGATACATGAGGCTCGTCAGGCGGCCGGTGAGCTGGGTGAGCAGGAGGCCCGACTACCGATACTGACCTCCGCCAACCTGCGTGACGGTGAGCTGCGTAAAATGGCCACCTGGCAGGCGGCGCACGACAATCTGGTGCTGATGGACAGCACCTACTATCGGATTGACAGCCTGGATAAGGACGGGCAGTTGGTCACCCTGAAAGATGAACAGGGCAACACCCGCTCGCTGTCGCCCACCCAGGCTGTGACAGAGGGGGTGACGCTGTATCGCCCGGACACCCTTACGGTGTCGCCCGGCGACCGGATGCGTTTCTCCAAAAGCGACAATGAGCGGGGTTTTGTGGCCAACAGCGTCTGGACAGTATCCGAGATTGACGGTGACAGGGTCACGTTGTCAGACGGGCACCAGACCCGGACGGTGAACCCCGCTGCCGAGCGGGCAGAGCAGCATATCGACCTGGCTTACGCCGTCACTGCCCATGGGGCGCAGGGGGCCAGTGAGCCGTTTGCGATTGCGCTACAGGGCACCGAAGGGGCACGAAAAGCCATGGTGAGCTTCGAATCGGCCTACGTGGCGCTGAGCCGTATGAAGCAGCATGCGCAGGTGTATACCGACAACCGTGCGGCCTGGGTTGAGGCGATGGGAAAATCCCGCGCACGCAGCACGGCGCATGACATTCTGGAGCCTCGCGGTGACCGGGCAGTCAGTAATGCTGAGCGTTTGATGGGCACGGCAAAGCCGCTGGGAGAAGTGGCGGCCGGACGCGCAGTGCTGCGCCAGGCTGGATTATCGCCGGACGGGTCTATGGCGCGTTTCATCTCGCCTGGCCGTAAATATCCGCAGCCCCATGTGGCTTTGCCTGCCTTTGACGGCAACGGTAAGCCGGCAGGTATCTGGCTGAGTTCGCTGATGCCCGTTGAGGGTGAAGTGCGGGGGTTAACGGACGAAGGCCGCGTGATGGGCAGTGAGGCAGCCACCTTTGCCGGCCTGCAGGTGAGCCGTAACGGGGAATCACTGCTGGCGGCCGATATGCCGGCTGCGCTGAAGCTGGCGCGGGAAAATCCACACAGCGGCGTGGTGGTGCGTCTGCCTGGCAGCGAGGGGCGGCCCTGGAACCCCGGTGCTATCACCGGGGGCCGGATCTGGGCGGATGGTGTATCGGACGATATGGTCACCGGCACACAGCATGGCGAAAAGCTGCCGCCGGAGGTGGTGGCGCAGCAGGCGCAGGCCGAACAGCAGCGCCGCGAAATGGAAGAACGGGCCGCGCAGGCGGTGCGGGAAATGGCGCGCAGCGGTGATAAGGGCAGAGAAGGAACAGACCCGGTACGGGAAGTGGCGCGTGAACTGGAACGGACGCAGGAACCCACCCCTGACGCGGTCAGGGTACCGGACAATCATGAAGAACGTCGCCGTGATGACGCGGTGGCACAGGTGGCACACGAGAACGTGCAACGTGAACGTCTGCAACAGATGGAGCGCGAGGTGGTGCGTGACCTCGACCGGGAAAAAACACTGAGCGGAGACTGAGATGCGGGCAGAGGATAATGTGTTCTTCCCCCTGGTGGTGGTCACGGACAACTGGCTGCAACGGTTGCTGGTCTGGACGCCGGGGCAAACCGATCTGATTAAAACTGTGGCTCTGCTACTGATGGTGGCCGACCACACCAGCCTGCTGTTCGGGCTCGACAACGACGCGCTTCGGCTACTTGGACGGGGTGCTTTCCCGCTGTTCGGCCTGGTGTGGGCGATGAACCTGGCCCGCCATCCACGCATCCGTCAGTCGTCGCTGAACCGGTTGTGGGTGTGGGCTGTGGTGGCACAGGGCGGCTGGATACTCGCCGGGCTGCAGCCGTATGAGGGCAATATCCTGTTTGCCTTTGCGGTCAGCGGGCAGGCGCTGGCGCTGATGCAGCAGCACGGTCCCCGCGTGTGGCCGCTGTCGTTGGGACTGGTTCTGGTGTGGTATCCCTTTTCGGGCGGCAGCTATGGCCTTGCCGGCATCATGATGCTGTTACTGGCCTGCGGGGTGTGCATGACGGCCAGGCGCACCACGCGCACCGGACTGGCGTGCTGTCTTGCGCTGGTGATGCTGGCGCTGAACGCCGGCGACGGTGCGGCGATGGTGATAGCGGGGCTAGTGATACCGGGCGTCACCCTGACAGTGCTGAGCAGCTCCTATCGTCTGGTCACCCGCTTCTGGCCCCGGGAATTTTTTCCGCTGTTCTACACCGTACATCTGGCGGTATTGGGACTGATTGCGATGTAACGTAACGGCCAGAAAGATAGGTTACGCGAATTAATTTAATATATCAATGGGAGTTATGAATTCATGAGTAATGAAATGAAAAGTAATAAAGCGCAATTGTCCACGTTGCCACAGCGAATTCTTCTCGATCCACGCATCGCCTTGGTACAAATGCTGAATATTCTGCTGGCTGGCAGCAAAATTCTTATAACCGCGTTGTATGTTATGCCTTGCGCATTTTTCTGGTTACATGTGTTGCTCATTAATTTCTTCCCGCAACTTGTTACAGAAATGATGGCAGGGATTAGCCATATTTCAACAACCGAGGAGGCGATGGTTGCATTGCAAGCGACATTCGGCCCCCACGGAACCGCAGCGCATTTCCTCTTGGTTACCTGGGTACTGTGGACTGTGTTGCGATTGGTTATGGGGTGGAACCCAGGGTTTCGTAACTGCTGGCGTGATGCGCACAATCGTGAGTTACAGGGGCCGAATGAGTGACTTTTGTTTACAGGAATCACAGTCAAGTGACTGATAATTAAATTTAATGCTAAGGGCTAGACATGCGAACAATAACCACACGCGAACAGTTATTAGTGAACGGAAAAGTCAGGGAAAGAGTAGCCACGCATATTGTGACGGGTGCTCACGGATATGAAACGCTTTGCACAAGCGGTTATAACGTCAGTTATAACGACAAGCGGGGACTGATTGAAAATTGCGAAAAGCAAGAGGAACTGCCGATCACCTGCCCTACCTGTTACGTTGTCTGGCATGATGTACACAAATTTAATTCTGGCAATTTCGACACGGAATCAGGAAAGGGAAGTTTTACAGAGATAGACCTAACAGAGATTTCGATAGGACGATAACACTCGAACCTAGGCGATAAACGTCAACTCAATACCATCATTGGGTGGAAAATAATTCTACGGGTCGACACTAATCGTAATTAACTTTGCATAAAAGCCTGACGCCTCCGCAATGCGTCGTTGTCCAACCGCGCTCGGGGAGAAAAACAAGTTTTCACTCCGAACGGGTTCTCATTACCCATCTTCTGGCGGTTGACGCCAGTCCGTATTAAAAAAGGAACGCTATGTATTCCCCTAACCTCGCGATGCACAGAAAGGTACTGGCCGGCCTGTTCTGCATGACCTTGTTTGTCGCACAGCCTGTTGCCACCGCAGCGGTGATTGAGACCGGTTTCTCACCGGAAGGAAGCGCATTGCCGCTGGTACTGAAAGCCATTTCGACCGCACAGACAGAGGTTCGTGTGATGGGGTACTCCTTCACGTCACCTGAAGTGGTACGCGCATTAATCAACGCCCGAAAACGTGGGGTGGACGTCAGGGTGGTACTGGACCACAAAGCTAATGCCGGCAAGCAGAACAAAGCCAGTCGGTCAGCCATGAATTTACTGGTAGGCACGGGCATCCCGGTTCGCACAGTGAGCGCATTCAAAATCCTTCACGATAAGGTGATCGTCACCGACAGGCGCAACACGCAACTGGGGTCATATAACTACAGTCGAGCAGCAGAAAAATCCAATTCCGAGAACGTGCTGGTCGTGTGGGATGACTCTGTGGTGGCTCAACGCTATTTGCAGCACTGGATGTCGCGATGGGATATCGGAAAGGAGTGGCGTTCGTCGTATTGAGAACTTTCCTCATGCCTTTCAGTAACCCTATGACGATTTGATCCTCCCGGCTCAGGTCGTCCGCTCATCCTGCATTTTTATCTGTCACCCGCGCCAACGGGACTGAAAAATGCTTTTTATGCTGCTAACTTACGGATTCTGTAGTACGCTTTGCCAAACGATTCTTGTTTGATCCTTGAGGAGGCAAAGATGTCACCACAGGTTAACGCAGTATCTTCCTCAACTAAAACCAAGCGTATTTACCGTAAGGGTAACCCGATGACCGCGACTGAAAAGCAGTTGGCATCCGTTGCTAGGAAACGCGTAACGCACAAAGAAGTTAAAGTGTTTGTTCGAAACCCACTGAAAGATCGCATGATTAAGGTCTGCGAAGAAGATGGTTTGACCCAGGCGCAGTTCATCGAGAGGTTAATAGAACAGGAACTTACCCAGCGAGGATTGCTCGGGTAAAGTCTTTACCTTCTTGCGGGTTGATGTATCGAGTGCTAGATTACTGATCGTTTAAGAATTCTTGGCTGGCCACGCCGTAAGGTGGCAAGGAACTGGTTCTGATGAGGTATCTACCCGGAGCCAGAAAAGCAAAAACCCCGAAAATCTTCTCAACTTGGCGGTAGGGAAAGATTATCGGGGCCCACTTAAAACTGTATAGAAGCTGTTGCTCTATACGGGGAGTATAGTTTCATGCTCAGAAAAGTTCAAGACCTTCTGTGTGCAATACTCTTTCAGTGCAACTTAAGCGCAGGGCTATTTGACTAGCCTGAATTACGCTTCTGATGCACCGATAATCGAACCCAATCGTACCCGGCGTGGGGAGGCTAATGCCTTACGCAAAGGGACGTCAAAAATCCATCGTCGTTATCAGCCTGGGCTGAAGTGTGCTGTACCACGTGGCATGGCGTCGAAAGTGGTCGCCCGCGTGAGCAGTCACAATTGGCATCGCAATCCCGACCTGGTTGAGCTGCGTCAAAATGGGTATGTCCCCTATACCAAACGCAATGATCCCTATTACATTCCCAAACCGATGCGCGTTCACGCACGTTCCGAGGCCTGTGAGGCTCTGACGGCTCTGTCACAGGTGATGGCGGCCAACTGCGACTTTAACCCGGACAGCGACTATCCTTTCGAAATCATGGCTCCGATGGAGCAATTGGCGCATTACATGGGTGTGTTGCATGTCTACGACAGTGGCCGCAAAGCCTATGACGTGGCGCTCAACGCACTCTCGGTGATGGAGCAGCTGCAGTACGCGATCGTCCTGCATGGCAAAGATACCGACAGTGGCCAGAACAAGCCGTTGCGTGTCTGGCTCAGTGAAAGATTCTTCACTAGCCGTGGTATTGCCGTCGATGAAATTCGCCAGTGGCTCGGCCAATTCCGCACCTGGGCGATTAAGAACGGCCTGACGGAAACGCTACGCACCAAATATGAGCGCCATTTACTGCGTATCGAGCACATTGGCATCGATATCAAGAATCGTCACTCCTTGCGTAACCGGCTTAAGCAGATCAAGCGCTGGGTGGTCAACCCGGACTTGGCCCGCGAGAAAGAGAAGGTGGTTGGCCAGCTCGAAGACGCCCTCGATACGCTTGAGCAAGGTGATCGTCTCGATCTGCTCCTGGACGGTCTACAGAGCAAAATCAAAGCCGATGGCAAAGGCCACAAAAAGGCCCAGAACCGGATGTATCAAGCCTATGTCGCCTGGTCGAACAAAACCATGCGCCACGAGGTTGTGCAGCTGGAAATGGCGCTACAGCGCGATAATCCGGGGCTGCTTCACAGCGATCCGGAAGCCTATTATCAACGGCTGCTGGAACGGGCCGGCAAACTCTAGTCACCAAAACCAGACTGAAAAAAACCGTGTCACCCTGACGCGGGTTTTGTGCTGCCTGGCGTTCAGGAATTGCTGTTTTTGCAAGCGATGCGCGCGCCGACGATGGCGAAAATGAGGCGGGGTGGCCATCATCTTCCAGACCCAGATATCCGAGAGCGTAAACAACAGCAGTTAATTTCGAAGAAGGCAGTTAATTTCGAACCATAACGTACTGATATCCTTATTTTCGAACGTTAATCCATAACAAAATAAGCCTTTTAAAAAAGGGGATGTCATCGCGCTCAACAGCGCTCGATGATACGTCCTTCGCTCTGCTCAGGCAGAACACCCCGGGAAACTCAAACACCGAGCAAAAACGCAGCTCTTGTAACAAAAACCCCACCGGCTACGCCGGTAAAGTAGCTCCCGCAAAGCGGGCTATGTCGCTGCACCTGATTGCTCAATGAAACAAGACTATCGTGGCCAAAATACATCAGAGGTTCCTTCTGTTACAAACACCTCCCCACCCACTGCAAAGCCGCCGCCGCCCCGGCCTTTGGCCGGGAACAGCAGTGGCTTTAAAATGGGTGTTGTAACTAACAATAGAGTAGCTGCGGGAAATGTCGCGATAAGCCTGACATACACGCTCGTAAGCGGCCCTTACGGCCCGCATAACGCGGAGATACGCCCCGGCTGCGGCTACGCCTTGCCGTGACCACTCCGACAGCGCAATTTAACTCCTGTATCGCGATAGATAGGTTTGGCTTAGCAGGGCGAGGGATGGGATAGGTGAAACCTATCAGAACAGGGCGGCGATGCCGCGTTACCGGCGACCTAAACCTACGGTGTTCTCTAAAGCTACTGTAGTCGCCTCCATGCGCGATGCGCATAAATACAGGCGGGTTGCCAAACCTCACGTCGCTCATTAGCGCCGGTGCGGGCAGCCAGCATTTCCATTGAATTGATCCAGATACTTACCTAGAATCGGGAGCATAAGAAACAGTCATTGCGCCAGTAAAAATCATCGATAACAAACGGCGACCATCCTTGCGATACTTTTGCCCACTTTTCCACCAGTCGAATTGAGCAGTACCGAATTTACCCCGGCAAGGAATGGCCTTTCGGGGGGAAACTACCCAAGGACAAGACTGACATGGCAAATAACATCTACCTCACCATCAAGGGCAAAAAACAGGGGCTCATCTCAGCGGGATGCTGCACCCTGGACTCCATCGGAAATAAATACCAGATCATGCATAAAGACCAGATCCTGGTCCTCCAGTTTGACCATGCAATCAGCCGCAGCCAGCACACCAACCATCACCCGATCAAATTCTGTAAACCTATCGACAAATCCTCCCCCCTCTTTGGCATCGCCATCACCAACAATGAAGAGCTCGAACTCCTGTTTGACTTCTACCGCACAACACAAACCGGGGCACAAGAAAAATACTATTCTATCCAGCTCACTGGAGCGACCCTGAAAAATATCGCTGTATCCTACCCGCATGCCCTGACCCATGCAGAAAACCAGCCTGAAGAAATGATCACGGTTGCCTACAAGAGCATTGACTGGAAACACCACATCGCCGGAACCGGCGGCTACAGCATCTGGGATGATCGTGTGTATTAAGAGGAAAGGAAGCCATGCAAAACAACATCGTTGCGCGGAACAAATTCTGTGACATCACCCAGATCAAATTCAGAAAGTGGGATGAGATCGACGCGATGTATTGGAAACTGACCAAAAATAACCCTGAGAGGAAAAGCGGAGAATATTACTCAAACGCTTACAAAGATGCCTACGTTCAGTACAACAGAAGACTCATCATTGAATCCGCCAATGCCTTCGGTATTCCGCCAGAACTGCTGGGGGGAGTTGCCTGGATAGAAGCAGGAGGAAAGCCGGAAGAATACAAACCGCTGACCATGATCTGGCGGGAACAATTCAGCTTCATGAAAAATGTCAAACCGGCAGACCATACCTCTGTTGGCTCAGTAGCCATGCAAATTCGTGTCGCGGCTACTACGCTGGGACTCGATCCGGGAACGCTGACCACTCGCGATCAATTAGAACTCGCCACTTGCCTGCTGGAAGACGAATTTAACCTGCGTCTGGTTGCACAGCACCTGAGAGACCTGATCCTCTATGACTACCCAGATGCCGCGACACTTCACCCAACAGATATACAGTACAGAATGGCCGGGATCCGCTACAACCGGGGTATTGAACGCCAGCGAGATGACTTTATCCGGTGGATGAATGGCAACCTCCAAAAAGGTGATCCTAACTGGCCCTATATATCCTATGGTGAGCGCCTGCTCTCTATCCGGCCCCACATCAAAAGACTGCTGGAAATAAACTGGTGAAGACATACCAAAAAAGGCTGGTCGAAATCCTCTCCCTAGTTGGATATTTTATCCTCGTTTATCTATGCATGCAGGTTTTTAGCATAGGCGAATATGACTGGATGCGGGAACCAGGCGACAGCGTGTGCAGCGTGCTGCTTGACCCGGATGACACGAAAGACATCACAGCACCACTGTTCCTGTTCTTCCTGGGAACGCCGCTCCTGATAGCCCTGGTACGAGATATCGTATTTAGGAATGTCTTCAAGGCTGTACTTTATTGCTTTGGGCTGACTGTGGTTATTGTCTACTGGTGGTGGTCTTTTTGGGGACAATACGGCGCGTGTGTTAGCTGAATTTATTCCTCATTTTCTTCAGAGCATAACGGAAAAGTATTAAAGGCCGGATCCACTTCCGGCCTTTAATAAAATAGATAAATTCATATGCTATTTTCACCCACACACTTACAGACCAAGGTGGTTAAATAATACGTTACACATACATGTATTTCAGATATCCAAACCGTCCCTTATAACTCACAGTTAATTATTCTCTTCCAGTGCCTGGCGCAGTAATAATTTGGTTCCCCAGACGGTTAGATCAATAATCTCTTCCTTGTCGAGTCCAAAGCTATCTTTAAGTACTGTCATCGCTTCAGTACCATAAAGAACCGACATCAACATCACCAGCTTTTGGCGTGTTTCTTCTGGTATCTCGCTTTTTAGTGGTTCCAGGGCTTCGGTTAAAGCAAACTTTCGGTTGCTCTTTTTGATATACCTCACATCTTGGTTTTCAGCGTCTCCCGAGAAAGACTCCTGCCAGCGTTGCTGAGAAATTCGTAAGGCATCACGCATTAGCGCTTCATGCGTGTCCAGTTCGCCAAATCCCCAAGTCAGCAGTTTTTCTACATTTTCTTCAGCAGCATTGTTCATTGGAGGTTTGTCAAACGAGTTGATCACTTGCTTAACCACATACTCCACGAACTCACTGTGTGTCGAAAAATAGCTTTTGAGAGTTACTTTGGCGTACTCGGCTTCTCGTGTGATTTCTTCTGGGGAAGGGAATTTTTGCTCCTGATAGAGCTTTAAAGCCGCACTCGTCATGCGTTCCAGCGTTCTACGGCGAACTGGTGACAGGTTGTTTTCATCGAACAAGATCATCGTGATGCCTCATTTTTTCAACAAAAATATCCCATGACATAAAAATATCTTGCGAGATATAAAATATTAGCATAGCTTTATATTGCACTATATCAACAAATCTTTCACGTCTTACATGGAGTGAGTCGTCTATGTCTAAATTCGTATACATCATAGGGACCGCAGATACCAAGCTGGAAGAACTGCTCTGGCTGAAGTCCTGTCTGTGTTCCGCAAGTGTAGATTCTCATATTATTGATGTTTCTACCGGTTCATCCAATGCATTTCATGTAAATAATCAAGTAGATATCAGTGCTGCACAAATTGCAGCATACCATCCTGAAGGCATGGACGCTGTTTTTTGTGGAGAACGGGGGAAAGCTGTTACCGCTATGGCTACTGCGTTGGCTCGCTTTTTACAGAGTACGGTGGAGGATATTTCCGGTCTTATCGGTATTGGGGGGTCGGGAGGGACGGCATTGATAGCTTCAGCCATGCAGACAATGCCAATCGGAATGCCCAAACTCATGGTGTCCACAATGGCGTCGGGTAATGTTGAAGGGTATGTCGCCGGCATGGATATAGCCATGTTGTATACTGTTACCGACCTCAATGGCCTGAATTACTTATCACGCACTATTCTGGCTAACGCGGCTAATATGATTGCTGGCGCCGTAAATTTTGCAATTGATCACGACCACATCCAAAAGCCTGCTTTAGGGCTAACAATGTTCGGTGTAACAACGGCCTGCATTAATCAGTTGGTAGCATTGCTGGGTGAAGAATACGAATCATTGGTCTTTCATGCTACCGGCAACGGTGGAACGAGCATGGAACGATTGATTGAAGGCCGTGGAATTGTCGGTGTTCTTGATATCACGTTGACCGAAGTGGCAGATTTATTGTTTGGTGGCGTTCTCGCATGTAATGAAACACGCCTCGATTGTATTGCGCAGACGCAGACGCCATGGGTAGGGAGTGCCGGAGCTCTCGACATGGTAAATTTCAGCGAAAGGAACAGCATACCTGAGCGTTATGCTCATCGACAATTTGTAGAGCATAACGCTCAGGTGACACTGATGCGCACAACACCAGAGGAAAACTACCAGCTCGGAGTTTGGATTGGCAATAAGCTCAATCGATGTAATGGGCCGGTACGCTTCATCATCCCAGAAGGCGGATTTTCAGCGTTAGATGCCCCTGGACAGCCATTCTTCGATCCGAATGCAAGACAAGCTTTTGCAGAAGGATTGGAATCTACGGTGATCCCGACGGCACAACGCCAAATTATCAGAACGCCTCACCACATCAATGCACCTGAGTTTTGTTCGCTTGTAATTGAGCAGTTCCAGAATGTAATGCAACACCAGGGAACCGCTTATGATTCAACACCAGGGAAATCCTTATGAAAAACTACAATATAGTGAAAGAGAAGCTGCAACTGAAAGTCCTGCGTCAGGAACCGATTATCGGTGCCGGGGCAGGAACGGGCCTATCAGCACGATGTGAAGAAGCTGGCGGAGTCGATTTGATTGTGATCTACAACAGTGGTCGCTTCAGAATGGCTGGGCGTGGTTCGCTGGCGGGATTAATGCCGTACGGTAACGCCAACCAGATTGTGCGTGAAATGGGTAATGAAGTGCTGCCAGTGGTAAAAGATACGCCCGTACTGGCTGGCGTTTGCGGAACAGATCCCTTCTGCAATATTCCGCATTTCCTGGACGAACTAAAAGCACAGGGATTTGCCGGTGTGCAAAACTTTCCTACTGTCGGGCTGATTGATGGAAACTTCCGTAAAAATCTAGAAGAAACTGGGATGGGTTATGGCCTGGAAGTAGACATGATCCGCCAGGCTCATGAGAAAGGGATGCTGACCACACCGTATGTATTTAACGAGCAGGATGCAGTTGCCATGACTGAAGCCGGTGCTGATGTCATTGTGGTGCATATGGGGTTGACCACTGGGGGCGATATTGGAGCAGATACCGCACAGAACTTAGAGTCTTGCGTCCCAGTGATCAATGCTTGCGCCGCAGCTGCAAAAGCAGTACGAGAGGATGTGATCGTGCTGTGCCACGGAGGTCCTATCGCAGAGCCAGATGACGCAGCCTATATACTGTCCCATTGTCCTGACTGCCACGGTTTTTACGGGGCAAGCTCGATGGAACGTTTACCTACAGAAGTAGCGATTAAAAATATCGTTAATGAGTTTAAGAAAATAAAAAGGAAGTAATAATCAGTATATTAACCCTGCTAATAAAAAGACATGTGAAGTAAAATGTAAAAACAAACAACTAGGCATTTTTGATGCGTAGTTGTTTGCCTTACCGCCTGAGACCAAGCGGTCTCCGTTCGAATCTATTAGAATCAGTTAATATGATGTTAATCTAATCGCTTTTGATTAAAGTTATCAATCAATAATGGCTGTATAGGAGTTTGCCGATGAGTATATATGAGAGTGAGTGCAAAAAATATTCAGAGTTATTTTTATCCAAGATGGAAGAGAAATTTAAACTGAAGGAGGCTGAAAATAATGAAATACGCAAACATCAAATGCGGTATCTTTTTTTGGTGTTACTGGTTGAGCAAGTGGTTAAATCAAGCAGTTGGGGCATGTTGACCTCTTTAAGAGCAACTGAAACATGTAAAAAGCTGGTTGATAATAAATATATTCCCATTGATTTGTGCTATAGCATTATCGCAAATTCGTCAGGAGAAAAGTTAATTTTATTACCTAGCGATGTCAGTTGTGACAAGATTACTATGCGCTGGGAAACACCTGAAAAAGAAAGCAGTGAGCGTGATGATTTATTGATTTATTGGAATGATGGCCAGTGGGATCTCAGATTTGGGAGAAATTCAAACGACCAGGGACGGGTGGATGAGAACGCTATCCGCTACATTCTGCATAAACACTTTTTCAATGATTCACACTGATGTGATCGAAGACCACCAATCCGTATGGATGAGATGTTCTCCCTCGTACCAGATTGGTCGTTTCAGTTCTCTGCAGTTTTCGGAAGGTTCGATGTCTAGGGGGGCCGCTTGGAAAACGGAAAATAAACTACGCTAAGAGGGAGCAGTTTGGAGATAGGGGATTTTTGTACGCTAAGCGTATAAAATACATAGGGTTACGCTCTTTGCGTTCGTTTTCGTTCCATTGGGCTCCGAACACCGCTATCTATGTCTTTCAGACGTTATTTACGCATCACTGTTTACTTGTTCGTAAGTTAGGTCAATAATGCGTAAGTTGATTAACTTACGTGGAATCTGTTTATGTTTAGAGCCAATGAAGATTCGGAAAAACTGCGCATCAAGGCATTCGACTACCTGCTAATGAAAGAGAGCTTTCCATGGCGTAAGGACAATCGCGGGACTGTTTCCACTGAGGACAGAAATCGAGCGGAGCACGCTTTGACTGTCATTCATGAAAAGTTCGGGCCTTTTGTTACGTCTTATCCTGAGTGGCATCCGGTTATTGCTCTTGGGCGTGATGTGCATAGTCGTTCAGGTACTCAAACTACCCCCAGCTTCGCGCATCTTGATCACACGAGTTATATGGCAAATGCGATTATTACTTGCCCGTATGGCAGTACGGATGAGCTGATTGCTACGGTGAAAAGTTCTTACTGGGGGTTAGTTCAGTACCTGAATAGTGATGATGGGCGTTATAGCAGCATCGCTGGCTGGTTACGTATGGCTGCTGATTCCATTGAATTACGTGCTGCGTATATAACTGATGAATTAATCGAATCGTTTACAGATGGTAATTATGACTACGACGATAGTGATGTTTTCAGTGATGTTTCTGACTTGATTCCCCTGTATGCACATGACGCAAGACCAATCCTTATATGGTGGAGTTGGAATAAACATCAACTGGAGTCTGACGGCACAATTTCGCCAGCTATCGCTGTTCCGTTAATGCTTTCCCGTACCTTGGCTGATATGTCATATGCCGAGTTCGCTGAGTCGTGGGAAGATATGCGCTATCTGCTTCTCGGAAGCCCACATGGTGCTCGCTCCTCGCTACTCCTCAACCAGTTGACAGTTAAACAGCTTCGCACGATGTTTAACGGGTTAATGGAGTCTGGTGCGTTTGGGCCATCCAGAAAACACCTTACAAGCTACTAGCCATTGCTGAATTGCTCTCAAACGTAGTTCGCCGGATTGAGGTTTACCGGCAAATTACCTAAAGGATTATGTATGGATAAAAAAATATTTTCTTATCAAGAAATAACGGAAGTGACTGAAAAGTTTATACGTAATGAAAGGGATTCATTAAAAGAGCTCGATATCGATATGGTTAACATATTCGACACGCGGCCAGATCGTTGTGCGGCGGCAGCTATGGGCGCTTATGAGCTGTGGAACCAGTTAACGGCAGACTTTCAGACGCCAGTGGATAAAGCGCGCTTGCTCGATTTGGCATTCTCCATATGATCACCGTATTGATAGCATTTCTGCGCTCGAGGCCTCGCGCCTGGTGACTCAAGTGCTATCAATTTTAGCGACCGGCAGCAGATGGAGTCCACGTAAACGCTATCAAATCGGTGTTGGCCGCTAGCTCCGGGGGGCAAGAGTGATAGCGCCGCCCTGATTGGGCAATACCGGAAAATCACCCAAGCAGGTGTTCATGTGATTGGCCCTCAAACACACCTTGCAAAAAAGTATTATCTGGATGTGATAAAATGCCTGAACAAACAAAATGAGGTGTTTATATGACAGACGTAAATGTGGGTGGGACTGGACTAGAGCTATATCCTGATGAGTACAAAGACCTTTTAAAGAAGGTGCTTGCTTGTATAAATAACAACGATGGATCATTTGATATCGATTCGCTATCCCTTGAGTTGAAATTCATTGATAGGGAATATCTCTCTGCTTTAGTGGGGAAGCTAAAGTTTCACCAGCTTATTATGAAAGATGAGCGCGAGAAAATGTGCCTTTCGGATAAGGGCAGAGAAGCTTTCCCTTTGGATCATTGGTGAATTGGGCTTTACCGGCAAACAGCCTAAAGGAACGGTGTTCTGCCTGGTTTATTAAAATGTTGATATCGTGGGCTATAACATGAGACAGGATGGTTATGCTAACTAAAATACTAAATAAAATTCTTGTAATGCTGTGCTTCTGTTTTATTGCAGCATTTTTACTGCTTATGGTGTCGGTGCCTTTTCTCGTTACATGGGAACCCGATACCGTTCGTAAGGATATCCTAATCACTGCGGTATCTTATGGCTTGCTTGCCTATGGTAGTTATCATTATCTTGCCGGACGTCGGAGCCGTTAAGGAATTATTGTTAGCATTTCCTTTCTCGATACCTAGTGCCTGGTCAAGAGAGTGCTATCAATATTATTTTTTCATATTCATATTTTTTACTTTAAAGAAGGTTTAGAGTTATGAAAAAATTTTTAGAACTGGGCGTGATTGACCTGTTGATTACTATTTGCCTGCTTACCGCGGGTATAAATCTTCTCAGGTACCTGTTTGGCTGATCTCGCGTGCTACCTGCTCATTGCCGATCGCCGAACACGTTGGCCTGGAGTGTAATGGTTTATAGATGGACCATGGGGGGGGGATGCGCTTTCTCTGTTCCACGATCGTCCTTTCCGACCTCTGCCGATCTCGGAAAGCCTCTTACAGATGCAATTTGCCGTTCATGCCAGCGTACTGGTTAGGATGCCTACTTTTCAGTGAGCATGACATTTATCATTTCAGCATGACTACGTCTTCACACGGTAAGAGTGGTAAAGTAGAAATCAAGGTGCAGGAACGGGAGTGACAACACGGGAGAGATGATGATGACCAAGGCATTTTATCTGAAGAATATAGTGTATGGTTCTCTGTGGGCGGTCTTGGCCGCGTTTATCTATTACAGTGGTTTCAATCAGGGCCATTCGGTAGGCATGTATCTTATCTTTGGGCTGTCTGCCGTCCTCTTTCCTTTCGCAAAATGCCTGGTTGAAACGCTGGCCCTTAAATACACCACGCGTGAGTTCTGGTCGCGGGGACTGTTTGTTGAGACCCCGGCAAAGAATGGCCTCTACGCCCTGTATCATATGGCTTGCTTCGTGGTTTCCATCCCGCTTGGTCTTCTCTATCTGCTGCTGAATAAAAACGCCCTACAGGGTAAAGTGTAGGGCGCTAGTTTTATCTAAAGATTTTGTCGTTGATTTTTTGGATCAACGCATCATTGATGAGCGTGCTGGTGATGGCCAGTAACAACCCATAACCCAGAATGCCCAACGGTGTGGCGGTTAACACCGCAAAGGTAAAGGCAACAAGGGCCGATGCCGCCAGTGAGGCACCAATGGTCTCAGCCCTGACATAAAAGGACCGGTAATCGCCGGTCCGGATCCCTTTGGCTAACTCCACGGCCAGAGATACGGCGTCTATGGTGTACCCAACCGCGCCGAAGGCTTTACTGAATTTGGCCAGATTTTGGGCCACCAGATCGCGATTCACAGATTCCAGGGCACGGGCAATGGCCTCACGATCCTGCACACTGAATTTACGATGTATCGCAAGCCCATACTTTTCATACGCTTGCAAGGCCTCGGTGACATTCCTGATCTTTTTCCCTTTTGCCGAATCCGCCAGTTCCCGTGCGATGGCGGCCGAGTTAACCCCGTATTTCGCAGTAACCTCTTTAAAATAATCAGCAGTGAATCTCACCGCCGAATTGATTTCATTGAGATAGGCGCGAAGCAGATCCTCCGCTTTATTCTCTTGAGCTCGCCTCGCTGATGAGTTGCCACTATGATTGCCAAACGCCAGTCTGGGATGAAGGTCCTGTTTCTCATTTAATACTGTGACAGAGTAAATATTATCGCCACTTCGAACGTAATACTCGGGCTTGTTACTATTTTCACCGAGGAATCGACCGGTATCGACCACGTTCGCATGTCCTGAGAGTGGATAAAAAACCCCACCCATGTTCCATTTATTAACGTTGTCTCCGCGAGCTGTTGGACTATTTCCGATTAGTGAATTTAATACGCGAGTAACTCCATTCGCGCCGTCATCGACCAATGATGAATTAAAACTAGTCATCACGATACCATTCATAACAGGATGACCTTCGGCATTGATCGTCACTGTCCCAAATTTACTTTTGTGAGATTCACCCGGTTTTAACATTTTCACACTGGTTGACGCTGCCCCGCCACCATTACCGCCATTGCCCCCATTACTGCCGCCGCCCCAGTGAACGCCAGTTTGGCGACCACTCCCTCTTTCTGAACTCCAATTGGTCCCATCACCATTACCGCCCCAACTAAATCCGGCCATGTTATTTCCTTAATTTATTGTTTTGAAATACTGTTGTGTGTAAATACTTTTCGATTTACGTTCGCGGATATATAATCGTTTCTATCATTCACAAGACATAACTAATTTAACACTATGTCTGCCTTAGATAATACGCGTGATACCTCGGTAGATATATGTGAGCCGGTTGTGTGGTTAATGGCACAGAATTTAAATAAAAAATGTCTAATAAATAATGGGCTTTAATGAAACGGCGACGGGGATGAATCCATCGTGGATGATGGTGAAGGCGAGGGGGGACTCGTCGTTTGGCGGGCGATCCTCTTCTCATAGCCGTGGGAGTGGTCTTTCCGCTTTGTGCTTTTCTCGGAAGGTGTGCTTTCTGGCCAGTAACGGCCTTTCCGACCTCTGTAGAAGTCGGAAAGCATCGTATCAACATTGTTGACATTTCGCAGTAATTTGACTAATGTTTCTACAGTGTCGATACATTACGGCTGATAAGGAGGAGAACATGTCTCAAGTTGTGGTAAAAAAATGGGGCAACAGCCCGTCAGTCAGGCTTCCTGTAGCCATCATGAAAGCGGCATCGCTCAACGTGGATGATACTGTTGAGGTCAGCGTCGAAGAAGGACGTATAGTCATTGTACCGGTGCGGGCAAAGGTCTATTCGCTTGACGGCCTGTTGGCAGGCGTGACGGACGAGAACATTCACCAGGCCGTTTCGTTTGGTGAGCCTGTTGGCAATGAGGCACTGTAATGGTTAAGGGTTACGTTCCTGACGCCGGTGATATTGTCTGGCTAGAGTTTGATCCCCAGGCGGGGCATGAACAAGCGGGCCATCGCCCTGCATTAGTGCTAAGCCCAGCCGTATACAACGGGCGGATTGGGTTAATGCTGTGCTGCCCGATGACGACCAAAATTAAAGGGTACCCTTTTGAAGTCATTGTCCCTGGTGAACGTGAGAGTGCAGTCCTTGCAGATCAAGTTAAGAGCCTGGATTGGAAAGAACGTAATGCCATAAAAAAGGGAAAGGTGCCTGCGTCGGTACTATCAGATGTACGTGCAAAGGCAAAAGCCTTAATTGGGTAAACATGGAGGTATTATGAAAGATAAAATTACAGTTTTTACACGCGATAAAATACAAGGTGATAATAATATTTTAAATCCTATTTCTGAGCTTCGTAATGAACCATTAATTATAATGAACCTCATGCAAGAGTTATCTGATAGTAAATTATCGGAAGATGAATTTTCACGCGCTAAAAAAATTGTTATTGATGTTTGTCATAAAGTCGAAGAGCCAACATTACTTACTTTAGTGAATGCATGGAAGACTGAGCCTATGCTTGCAGACTTTGCAGAGTCTATTGCTGAAAATGCTTTGCCACGTGCACATGGCAACCTTTTTAATTAATAGGATTATATAGGATCCAAGTAATTGGTAAAATCATAAGGAGATGGGAAATGCAATTTCAGTTTCAAACGTTTGTTAGTCAGGTGGTGACAGTGGCAGTGCCAATCATCATTTTAATGGCGTTGATAATGTTTATTTGTCTAAAAAGAAACTTATTGTCTGTTTCGTGTTTATTCATCTATCTCGCCATGGCGTGGCTATTTTCCCATGGCTTCTATTATAATCCTGAATTATGGTCGTCAAAGCCAGATATGGCTACTGCTATCCTATATGGTTCCGCATTTTCAGCAGTGATTTTCGGCCTTTTTTGGTCCTTGGCTTATGCTCTGACTTCAATGGATAAACAGGAAAATAAAGTGCATATTGATAAATAATGAAGGTAAGAAATGGAGAGTGCAATATTATCGATAACGTTTGATAGTGCCTCTCCTAGTAGTATTTAACTATATATCAATCTTAATGAGTTGATGAATACAGGATACCGCAATGATTTTATTGACTGTCGATAAGTTTCCGGATGAATATAAAATAGTGAAACTGCATGGAATGATACAAACTGTTTTTTCTTTTGAGTCTAATAGCCGAGGCGTTATTCCCTCAAGACTCAGCCGCTTCGCGCTGGAAGAATTCACAGGCGCTGCAGCAGACATTTCTGGCGGTGAAGCAAATGCGGTCTATGGAATAACGGTGATCCCCCTGGATGAGGGCAACGTTCTCTATACCGGTACTGCCGTCACTGTGGAGTCAGTGGGTTAATCATGTCGGGGTTCGTGAACCGCCGTTGCCTGTCGTGGGATCGGCCTTTCCGATTTGCGTGGTTTTCGGAAGGTTCGATGTCTAGGGGGGCCGCTTGGAAAACGGAAAATTAACTACGCTAAGAGGGAGCAGTTTGGAGATCGGGAATTTTTGTACGCTAAGCGTATAAAATACATAATGTTACGCTCTTAGCGTTCGTTTTCGTTCCATTGGGGAGAGCATGAAAAAGTGTGGGGCAGTCACCGAATGTATCGCCTGCTGGGGCTAGAATATCCAACATTATTTCATAACAATACCTGCTATCTGGCTATGAAGATCTACGTCATCAAAATTACTGTTCGTGGCGTAAGTCCCATGGTCTGGCGTCGGCTAAGAATCGCTGTTGATACGTCGCTGGCCGCACTTCACTCCATTTTCCAGATCGTGCAGGGCTGGGGTGATGATTACCTCCATCAGTTTCATATTTACGGCAAAGATTACGGTATCTCTTACGACGGTGGCATTGGCTTTCCGGATAACCCGTTCCAGACCGTGATTGATGATTTTAGTTTTGATATCGGCGATCGCTTTACCTACGAATACAACTTCTTTGAGCACTGGCTTCATGACGTTCGGGTTGAGGCCATTCATGAAGACTCAACGCTGAAAACACCATTTTGTATGAGCGGCCATGGCATGCCCGGAGCAACGGCTGCGGATGAAGCGGATAAGACGCTGGCTTTTCTGGAGGCCATCGTTAATGCGGATGATGCAACAACGGTCGGAGAAATCCGGATCTTTGTTGACGACCTGGATGCTGTTCGGTTCAATCGCAATAAAATCAACAGGCAATTGAGCAAACTCGACCTGGCGGCGCCAGCACTGGAACCTGAAGTGATCTGGTTGGATCGCCGCCGCTGACGGATATCTATAAAGGTGTCCTTCTCTAATTCAGGAAATTGGCGCGCTCAGGACCAGAGGTGTCAGACTCAGGATCGCCTGCGACCACGTAAGCCTCGGCATTTCAATATATTATAAACTTCGCAACCAGATGAAAAACCAGTAACCAGGAGATAATCCCACCACCGCAGGAGGCAACGATGAAATTGACGCTCCAGATAGTTATAACCGATGAGTCAGGCGTGAGCCGAACGGAAGAACTGATGACATTACAGAAGTCAGGAGATGCCCGAAATGATATCGGATTATCGCTTTCAGAGTCGAAGAGCTTGCTGAATACCGTCCAGCAGTCAATGGTTCAGCAGCAGGCGGACGAATACACTCACCAGCATATCCAGTGTCCTCACTGCCTTGCAGCGCGCAGAATCAAAGGCCGGCAGAAAATACAGTACCGGACACTGTTTGGCATTATTCCCGTATCGGGGCTCCGGGTGTACAGATGCCGCTGCGAAAAAAGTACAACAAAGACCGTCAGCCTTCTCAGTGACTGGGCGGGCGATCACACTCATCCTGCCCTGAAATATATAGAAACCCGCAGGGCCTCAATGATCTCGTATGAAATGACGACCCGTCTGCTGAAAGATATTCTGCCAGTGGGAGACAGCCTAAATGCCTCAACGGTGAGGAATAACTTATGTCAGGTGGCGCAGCGCCTTGATGCAGAGGCAGAAGCGAATTCTGGCTTTCTTTCCGGTTGCCCCCGCGACTGGGGGAACCTGCCCAGACCAGGTAAACCGCTTGTGGTAGGTATTGATGGGGGTTATGTTCGGGATCGGGACGACAAAAAGCGAAATTTTGAAATTATTGCCGGCAAATCCTTTTCAGTCGGGTCTCCGACAGACACGCGCCGCTTTGGTTTTGTCCAGAATGACGACTGCCATCCGGAACGCAGACTAATGGCACACCTCTCCGCCCAGGGAATGCAGGCCAACCAGCAGATATTTTTTTATCCGATGGCGCGGATAACCTGAGGGAACTGCAGTAATTTTGTTGCGTTAATGACATATAAGCAATACGACGCAATAACGCGTATAAGACAAAGCATGTGTCGATTTCGCGTCGGAATTTATGGTTTTGACGCTATCACTGTTCAAATGCTCCCGCTGATCCAATTTGCAGCCGCGAGGTTGCCATGCTCAATAAAAAACACCATTTTTCAATTGGTTATTTTTTTCTGAACCTGTTGTTTCTTAAAAATACAATAGCATTAAACGATCGATAGTGTATTTTCAATTTGTTTAACCTATAGATTAAATCAATCAATCAAGACTGATTGATCTGTTAAACCGATCAATGTATGATGCGTTTCAAGATAAGTGCCAATGTCAGTCCAAAGCCGTTCGCAAGCATCACAGACTCATTGGGCGTTAAATATACAGGGGCGAACTTCCATGGTGTTGTATTTCAAACGTGTTATTTAGAGGCTCAAATTCGGTAACCTGTTGGTCTCTGTGCATGTTCGTCCATTTTTAGGTTTCCACACGAATCCGTGTGATGTGCGTGTTACTGCCATGACGATGGCCATGCCCCTGATACCCAAGCAGAAAAACAGACAGCGTGGTGTTATGACACAAAAAATTCTCAAAAATGCAGCGCTGCGCCTTCTGGTTGAAAGCGGCAGCGTCAGTGCCTTAAACGTGGTTGGGACTGATGGCGGCTGGATATTAAAGGTTAAGTACGGTCTGAGTGAGCAGACCCTGGCGTCACAGGCTCGCCCGGTCAGGGTGTTCAAAAAGCTGGACACATTGGTCATGTACCTCAAAAAAATTGGGTTTGAACAATTTGATATCGATACATCAGGTTATTCCATTGATGCACGCGCCGGCCTCACTCGTCCGGATCGCTCAGTGGCGCTTAAGCGGATACATGAGGCTGCAGCAAGTCATGTGGAACCAATTAAAAGATAACCTGACGATTAACCTACGTCATGAATGGAATAATTAATGACAATTGTTTCAAGGAAAACACGAACTCCCCCAATGATAGAGGGTGATGGTAAACTGAGTTTTCTTGCCACCACCAAACGGAGGGTATTCTGAATAATATGTCATTGTTTTCCGGCGTCGCAGGTGATGGCTTTGTTGCCTTTTTCACTCTCACTCTCACCCTCACTGATTAAGTGGTGAGAATAAAAAAGTAAATATATATCATAAAAATCTTACAGTTAAATGGGTGACTGGAATCTGTAAGTTACGTTTCAATAATGAGATAAGTGAACAACACCATGATGAGAAAATGAAGATAATCCACCTGTGAAATCATTGTGATTTTCACAATGTAAACAATCATTCTTTACTGGGCATTTTAACGCTCAATACAGTGTATGAGTGAGAGCTAAATTATTATTTCTCCTCATACTGCATTCGATATGCACACTTTTTCAATAAACTCTAAACATGGCTAAACAGTATGAAAATTAAGTTAATTTCTTCTATCATCGCAGTCTCGTCACTTGCATTTCCGATGATCTCTTCCGCTGCAACAACAGTTAATGGTGGAACCATCAAATTTACAGGTGAAGTCGTTAACGCCGCCTGCGCAGTTGATGCCGGCTCATCCGATATGACAGTTCGTCTTGGGCAAGTCCGCACGGCCATGCTTAATCAGGCAGGAGCAAAAAGTGGTCACCAGTCTTTTACTATCGTCCTGAAAGACTGCGACACTACCGTATCAACTAAAGCATCTGTGGCTTTCCAAGGAGTTGCGAGTGGTTCAACTGGGGGAGCGATACCAACACCTTTTGATAACGTTTTGGGGTTGAGTGGCGGTGCCGCAGGGCAGGCGACAAATGTAGGTATTCAGCTTTTCTCTGACAATGACACAACGCCATTGAAAGTCGATGGCACTCAGTTCTCCACGCCGAAAACACTGAGTGATGGTGAAAACAGGCTTTCTTTCATGGCTGCATACTATGCAACCGGCGTAGCTACTGCGGGCTCGGCTAACGCAGAAGCAAACTTTAAGGTTCAGTACCAATAATTCTCACTGCAAGGAAGCACTCAAGGTCAGGATGACCTGTTTTGCGTAGCCCGCCCAGGAGAAAAGCTATGTTGAAAATGCAATCGGCGTTTTTTTTGATGCTGCTGCCTCCTGTTGTCTTCGCTGGTAATCAATGGAACGTGACAGTCGCAGGTGGAAACATGCGATTTCAGGGAGAGATTATTGCTGAGGCCTGCCGTGTTGAAGCGGGGAGTCATAACATGACCGTGATTATGGGACAGGTTAGCAGCAACCGGTTTCACGCTGTAGGAGAGGACGCGGGACCTACCCCCTTTGAAATTAATCTGTTGGACTGCAGCACCGCGGTAAGCCAACGGGTTAGCGTGGCTTTTCATGGTATAGCCGATGGCAAAAACCCGGAGCTCCTGTCAGTCGGCGAGGGGAATGGTGTGGCATCGGGCGTTGGAGTGGCCATTTTTGATGAAAAGAACCAGTTAATCCCGGTCAATGGCCCCGTGCGTTCTTGGACCACATTACCCAATGACGGCCCTTTATCTGTGCATTTTGTCGCTAAATACCGCGCTACCGGGCATACCGTAACGGGTGGTGCAGCCAATGCTGAGGCCTGGTTTTCCCTGACATATGAATAACGCGTGGTTTTTGCAATACATCACACGTTCACCGAAAAGACAAAATCACTATACCGGAGTTGTAGTAATCCATGTTTACCAAAATGAATCCCCAACATATGCCAGTATCAGTGGCTCGCCTTTTGCTGACCGCTATTGTCGGTACGGCTATCATGCTTGGCGCCACTCATGCAGATGCCGGTGTGGCTCTTGGCACCACACGCGTGATATACCCGTCTGACCAAAAGCAAGTGCAATTGGCGGTCACTAACAACGATGAAAAAAGCACCTTTCTGATACAGTCATGGGTGGAGAATAGTGACGGAAAAAAAGATGGGCGTTTTGTGATTACACCGCCGCTGTTTGCCATGCAGGGAAAAAAAGAAAATACCCTGCGTATTATCGATGCAACCAATAACAAGCTTCCCCAGGACCGCGAAAGTCTCTTCTGGATTAATGTGAAGGCCATTCCCTCTGCCAGCAAGGTCGAGAAGAGTGAGAACACCTTGCAACTGGCTATTACCAGTCGTATCAAACTCTATTATCGTCCTGTCGGACTGACGTTGAAACCGGAGATTGCGGCAGAAAAGCTGCGCTTCAGTCGTCAGGGGACGGAGTTGAAACTCATTAATCCCACGCCGTATTTTCTGACGGTCACTGAGTTGAACGCCGGTACCCGCATCCTGGAGAATGCACTCGTGCCTCCGATGGGAGAAACCACGGTAAAAATGCCCACAGACGCCGGAACAGCCATCACCTATAAAACCATCAACGACTACGGTGCAGTGACGCCCCAGATGAAAGGGGTGATGCAGTAATACGGTGTCTGTCACATCGGTAGTGGATGCCACCGAGTGATGAAATATCAAGTTCCCCTTGAGCGATGTGTGTTGTCGCAGAGGTGGGGGTCTTTTACTGAAGTAGGGAGCAGGCCGTTTCGGCTCACAGACCGTTATGTTTTCAGAAAGAATCTCTGTACGTCGTTACGTGCTGGCGCCACTTGCTGCGTTGATGGTACCGGTGTTTCCGATCAGCGCCGAGTTATATTTCAACCCCCGTTTTCTGTCTGACGACCCGGCGGCAGTGGCTGACCTCTCGCGGTTTGAAGGTGGTCAGGAACTGCCACCCGGCACTTACCGGGTTGATATTTATCTTAATAATGCCTTCGTTGCTACCCGAGATGTTGCATTTCAGGCACAGGAGGGGCAACAGGACTTGATGGCGTGTCTTACCGCCAAGCAGTTGCTTGGCTTCGGCGTCAATACTCGTACCATCCCCGGCGTGTCAGTGCTGGCTGCTGATGCCTGTATCCCATTCAAGGAGGTGATGCCTGATGCCACACAACAATTTGATACCAGCCAACAACGACTGTATCTGACTGTGCCACAAATCTATATGGGTAATACAGCGCGAGGCTATATCTCACCCGAGTATTGGGATAGCGGTATAACTGGTGCACGTCTGAACTACAGTCTTACCGGTAACCAAGCCCGCAGTCGTCACGGAGGCAATAGTCAGTATGCCTATATGAACCTCAATGGTGGGGTGAATATGGGGTCCTGGCGCCTACGAGATAATAGCACCTGGAGCTACAGCAGTGGCGGGGGGGCGACTGCACAAAAAAACACCTGGCAGCACATTAATACTTATGCCGAACGTGACATCGTTCCCTTGCGCTCACGCCTGACGCTGGGTGACAGTACCACCGCTGGCGATATTTTTGACGGTGTCCAGTTCAGAGGCATCCGTGTAGCCACCGATGACAATATGCTTCCAGACAGCCAGAAGGGGTTTGCGCCGGTTATTCGTGGTATTGCCAGGGGGACGGCCAAGGTATCGGTCCGCCAGAATGGCTATGAGATTTACCAGACAACGGTCCCGCCCGGCCCCTTCGAGATTAACGACCTGTATGCAGCAGGTAACAGTGGCGACTTGCAAGTGACTATCCGTGAGGCTGACGGCAGTACGCGCAGCTTCAATGTGCCTTATTCCTCCGTTCCAGCATTGTTGAGAGAGGGGCATTCTCGCTTTGAGTTGACGGTGGCGGAATACCGTAGTGGGAGTAGGCAGCAGCAATCACCGACGTTTGTTCAAGGGTCGCTAATGCGCGGTCTTCCCGATGGGTGGACCCTGTATGGTGGGGCGCAATTGTCTGACAAATTCCACGCATTCAACGCGGGTGTTGGCAAGAATATGGGATATTTTGGGGCCATGTCCCTTGATATCACTGATGCCAATGCCACGCTGCCGGATGACAGTGAGCATCGGGGGCAGTCAGTACGTTTCCTTTACAACAAGTCGCTGAGCGATACGGGGACCAACCTCCAGTTGCTCGGCTATCGCTATTCGACGCAGGGTTACTTTACGCTGGCTGACACTGCCTGGGAGAAAATGAGTGGTTATACCATCCAGACGCAGGACGGCCCGCTGCAAATCGAACCGAAATACACGGATTATTACAATCTTGCTTACAGTAAGCGTGGCAGGCTTCAAGTGAACGTTTCGCAACAAATTGGCCGAGAAACCTCATTGTATCTGAGTGCAAGTCGGCAGTCCTACTGGCGTACACGCAAAGCGGATGAGCAGCTTCAGGCGGGACTCAGCTCTGTCACGGGGGGCGTCAACTGGAGTATGAATTACAGCCTGACGAAAAATGCCTGGCAGGATGAGCGTGACCATCTGGTGTCATTCAACATGAGCATTCCATTCAGTTACTGGATGGGCTCCAACAGCAAATCGGTCTTGCGAAACTCGCGGGCCAGTTACAGCACATCGAATGACCTTGATGGAAAGATGACCCAACTTGCCGGTGTCAGCGGTACGCTGACCGAAGACAACAACCTGAATTACAGCGTACAGACCGGTTATTCAGGGGGGGGCAATCAGGGCAGCGGTTCAACAGGGTATGCCGCGCTGAACTACACCGGCCGCCTGGCGAATGCGAATGTCGGCTACAGCCAGAGCGACAGTTATAGCCAGCTCTATTATGGTGTGAGCGGCGGTGTTTTGGCCCACGAGAATGGCGTTACCCTCAGCCAACCGCTCAATGACACGGTGGTATTGGTCAAAGTACCTGGTGCAGGTAATGTGAAAGTGGACGGTCAGAAAGGCGTGCGAACAGACTGGCGTGGCTACGCTGTTATCCCGTATGCCATGAATTACCGTGAAAACCGTATTGCACTGGACACGAACACCCTGGCGAGCAACGTTGATTTGGAAGACGCCGTCACGACGGTCATTCCTTCGCAGGGGGCTATTGTTCGTGCTGATTTTCAGGCCAACGTGGGCCTAAAAGTGCTTATGACACTCAATAAAAATGGCAAACCGGTTCCGTTTGGGGCTATCGCAACCGCGTCGGGCAACCAATCCGGCAGTATTGTGGCTGACGGGGGGCAGGTTTATCTCACCGGCCTGCCATTGACGGGGCAGGTATTTGCCAAATGGGGGGATAGCCCCGAAGCGCAATGCAAGGCGGACTACCGGTTGCCACCGGAGAGTGCGCAGCGTGCGCTGAACGAAATCAGTGCGGAGTGCGAGTGAACAAGATGATGAACGGACGACTTTACTCCCTGTGCCTGTGTGGGGTGCTGTTCAGTGGTATCAGCCATACTGTTGACGCAAGCACGATAACGATTACCGGCAACATACGCGATAACGCCTGTGCGGTTGCAGCTTCTTCCACCACAGTGAATGTGGACCTGTTGGTGAATGCAGCCAAGCAACTCAGTTCGGCCGGAGCGACTACGCCAGCGGTGCCCTTCAGTATTGAACTCGCCCCTTGTGGTCCAATGGCGACGAATGTGAAAGTCGGGTTTACCGACACTAGCCGTATACCCGACACCCCCCTGCTGGCGCTGGATAACACGTCATTGGCAGCTGGAATGGGGGTACAACTGCTGGACAGCACCAGGACTGGCATAAAACTGAATGCCGACTCAACTAATCTCCAGTGGATCCCGTTAAAGGGGGGGCAGCCCAATACGTTGAACTTTTATGCAAGACTGATGGCAACAGGGGCGACGGTGAGTGCTGGCACAGTGAGTGCCACCGCCGGTTTTACCCTTGAGTTTGAGTAAATGGAGCTTGGAAATGAAATATAAAAGTGCCGGGCTCTTGCTTGGCCTGTCTCTGATGTTGCCGTGGCTGGTACACGCTGCTGATGTCACAATCACGGTTAACGGCAGTGTTGTTGCCAGGCCTTGTCAAACGCCTCCGGGCGATACCACGGTGGATTTTGGCGATGTCTATACCACGTCGCTGAATACCGCTAGGAGCACTACTGCATGGCAAGACATCACGTTGATTCTGAGCGGATGTCCCGTGGGAACATCAACCGTCAAGGCTACGTTCACTGGGCCGGCAGCGAGTAACGCGAACTATTACGCCAACAGCAGCATTACCGGCAGCGCTGGCGGTATTGAGCTGGAATTACAGGACAGTGCAAATGGTCTTTTGAATAACGGGGCGTCGAGGGATATACCGGTGGATTTTACAACCGGTACAGCGGAGCTGCCAGTCAAGGTGCGGGTGCGTTCGGAGAGTGGACAGCCCACCGAAGGCAATATTGAGGCAGTGATTAACGTGACTTACACGTATTTATGAATGATGGATAAGTTTATCTATGGTATTTCTGAATGCTGTATTTTAATACACGGTAATAATGTAGTTATAGGTTATGAGGTCTGATTTTATGATTAATTTAATAAAAATCACGGCGATAATTATCGTTAGCATGATATATTCACCATCAAGCTTAGCTCTTGCTTGCTTTTTGGATAATAATCGCATTAATAATATAGGGGGCGGTGGTGGGCAGAGCTTCACTGCGGAATTATATTTAAATTTAAATCCGACAATAGGCGTAAATGAAAATGTCATTATCGATCTTTCATCTCGGCTAATGTGTGAAAATGAAACTGGTTCTGGATGGACGGACGAATTCTATATAAAACAGGGATCTCGACTGGTTGATATACTAGGGACGTTGAAGGCGGTCATGAGATATAATGGAACGCCGTATGATCTCCCATTAAATCAAGATACACCTAAGACAGTGTTAAGAAACCGTGGTGACAGTGCAGATCTAAATGTAGTACTTCTACTTAGTCAGGTTAATAATGCGGGAGGAGTAATCATCAATAGCGGTGACGTGATTGGTGAGATTATATTATTTGCATCTGGATCGAATTCTGGTGCTAATTACGACTTTTATACAGTAAATTGGAAAATTATTTCCAATAACAACGTTATAGTACCAACAGGAGGCTGTGATGTTTCAGCACGCGATGTAAGCGTTACTCTTCCCGCGTATGATGCAACCTCAAATCAAACGTTCTCAGTGCCACTGTCGGTCAATTGCCCCAGTGGTAACAAGAATTTGTCGTATTTTTTATCGGGTACGACAGCCGATACCGCAGGGAAAATATTCAGTAATACGTCAACCTCTTCTCCTGCCAGCGGTATAGGGATACAGATGTTGGACCAAAACAATAATGCGATTACGGTCAATAATGCCGTACCCCTGGGAACAGTCGGTAATACGCCGGTCAATCTGAATCTCAAAGCTACCTATGCACAAACCGGTGCTCAGGTTACTGCAGGCAATGTCCAGTCCGTTATTGGGGTGACATTTACCTATCCGTGAATGAGCTCTGTTGCATTAGATAGGATGCTGTTTTTATGATCTCATCTGCCTGTGTCTCTGAGCTGAAACGTCTTCTGTCGCCTGCATTATCGCGTCGATATTTTAGCTCAATGTGTTCATGGTTAGGAATTTGGAAAGGCGTTTTAAAAACTTCCTGACCATAAATTGCAGCGTGATACATGCCCGTTTAGCGTGGCATAGCAAGATGTTATTGATAAAAATACCGGTTTTGATGTGTTTTAATCTAAAAACCATTTTTCAGGCGCACTTATCCAACACCGTGGTCTGAAGCCAGCGTTTTTTTGCCATCTTCTGCAGCCTGTCAGAGAGTATTTTGGTGGCGTGATCGCCCGCCACGGCGCCGGCAAAACGCAGTCGGCCCTTGCACAGGATGCACTGGTACGGGTCGGTACCCAGAAAGGCTTTCATCAGCACCGCGAACCCTGGCTTCTGTGGTTTCTCGCGCGGCGTCATCTCCAACGCGTCGTAAACCTTTGGCAACAGCGTGCCGCGTTTACGGTTGGCCAGAAAGCCGTAGTAACGCACCATTTTAAAGTGTCGGGACGGGATGTGGCTGACATAACGCCACAGCATCTCCTCCTGGCTCAGTTTCTGGCGTTTGTGCTGCTGCGTGTTGTGGTCGTAGTACTGGTGAACGACCGAGCCGCCACGGTAATGACGGAGCTGCGACGCCGCCACCGGCGGGCGTTTCAGATAGCGGCCCAGGTATTTCACGCTGCGCCAGGCACCGCGGGTCTTTTTGGCGAAGTGAACCTTCCAGTGGCGCTGATATTGCGCCTGCAGGTAGCGCTGCCACTGTTTCTCATCGCGGATATGGCCGAGACCTGGCAGCGCGGCGGGGCTAACGCGGTCATGGCTGGCGCGCAGTAAACGGATGACGGCGCCGCGCCAGATTTCTTCGACCTGCTGTTTTTTGAAGAACAGGTCACGCCAGACCCCGTGTTTGACATCGAGGCCGCCACGGGTAATTGAGACGTGGATATGCGGATGCTGATTGAGCTGGCGTCCGTAGGTGTGTAGTGCACAGAAGATGCCGACTTCGACGCCCAGCTTGCGCGCGAGTCTGAGCATGGCGCGGGTGGCGCAGCGAAAAAGGTCGTTGAGCAGCGGCCAGTTGTTATTGAAGAACGGCCAGAGCAAGTGCGGCATGGTGAAGGTGATATGTTGCCAGTCGCAGTCGGGGAGAACATGTTGCTGCCCAGCAATCCACTGCTCGGTGCCTTTGAGGGCGCAGCTGCTGCAGGCTTTGGATTTGCATGTCTGGCAGAGGAAACGCGAATGTGTGCATTCAGCGGAGCTGCAGCAATAGCGGCGAACGCCCATGGCGCAGGTCCCGCAGGCAAGCATGCGCTCGACAGAGAGTTTGGTCCAGTCGGTGAGCTGATGGCCATTCTTCTCAAGGAAGCGCTCCCAGCCTTCATCGTGCTGGAACAGGAGCTTTGCGGGTCGCGGTATGTACATGAAAGACAGTATAAAATACGGCGATGAGGGTGGAAAGGACTTCGGCTGCGCAGCAGACGAGCTCACGCCGCAGGCGTGCTACCGTTCATGCTGCCTTTGATGATGAAGGGAAGCAAATAGCACCGATCATGGCCAGAGTGACCGGCAATGTTGAAGGGCTGGCGAAACTACTGGATCGCTGCCGCTGGCAGTTAGCTCTCTGTCAGGATAAACAGATGCCCTACCTGTTTCAGTTGATTGCCTCGCTAAATGGGGTTCCGCGCCCATTAGCCCCACATTCTTGGTAAAATTATATATATCAATACACTATGGTGATATTCTGTTACTCATTGATGGAGCACATTAAAAAATGTTGTTTATTTCACAATATCACATGTCGTGATATCTGAAACTGCATTTATTGGTCTGAAATGGGTTATCTACTGTCGTTTTTTGCCTGTTTTGATACTACGTGGTGTCAAAACCAAATTTTGGCACTTCTCCGGGCGAATTTTTCGCAGAATGAAGCACCGAACTTACCAACAAACTTACAAATTAACGGAAATATCAAAAAAATGATATTCTATTTAATTCATAAAGATAGATATCAAGCTTGGGACCTTGGGGGCAAATGGGCGAGAAACGCCATAATGGAATTTCTCAGGTTCAAGGCGTCATCCCCATGTTGAGCGAAATCTGGATCCGTGGTTACCGCTCTGTGCGCAAGCTCACTATGCCCCTTGGCAGGATCAATCTGGTTCAGGGGGCCAACGGCTGCGGCAAGAGCAACCTCTACAACGCCATCCACCTGCTCGCGAGCGCCGCTAGTGGTGAGCTGGCCCGCGCCATCTGTGCCGAATGAGGGATCCACCAAACCATATGGGCAGGAGGCCTGCGTCCTGACGATCGTGCCGATGCGCCCAAACGCATCATCCTCGGTATGCAGGCCAAGCAGTTTGGCTACGAGTTGCAGATAGGCTTGCCCCCGCCGCCGGTCAGCCCGTATTTCGGCTTCGATCCCGAGATCAAGCAGGAGGAGGCGTGGCTGGGGGAGCGACGCTCCCCCTCAAACCTGTTACTCATGCGGAGTAATCAGGCGGTCAAGGTGCTTGGTATCGATGGGGACAACGTGGACTATACCCCCGCCCCATTCCCAGTTGAAATGCAACAAAGTGACCCACTGGCTAGACCCGGATAAAATCACCGTTCTGGCCCTACTGGAGATCCCTTTGCATGCAGGGAAAACATCTGACTCAGAAAGAGCGGTTCTACATCGAAAAACGTCGTGATGATGGGGTTAATCAGGCCACCATTGCCAGGGAGCTCCAGCTTCCGCGCTCTACCATCAGCCGGGAACTCAGACGCAATACCGACGCCGCTTTCAACGGCGTTTATTCCTGCAGAAGGGCAGAAAAACTGGCCAGAGGACGGCGTCAGAAAGCACGTCCGGATAACGTGGTTAACCAGTTTGAACCGCACATTCAAGAATTTATCAGGCATGCGCTATCTACCCACACTTCACCTGAAGTCATCAGTGGACGCCTGTTCCTGGAATTGGGTTTATCGGTCAGCAAGAACTCGCTCTATCGCTATATCCAGCAGGAGCGCCAGGCCGGCGGAGACCTGTATCAACAGCTCCCCCATCGGGGTAAGCGGTATAACTATCAGACCGACCAGGCCAACCGTGGTCCTATTCCCAACCGCGTTGGCATTGAGCACCGGCCTGCCGAAGCGGACCTCAAACAACAGCCCGGACACTTTGAAATTGATACCATTTTTGGCAAAGACCAGAAGTCATTCCTACTGACCGTGGTCGATAAAGCCGTCAAGCTGGTCATCATTCGCAAACTGCCCAACAAGCGTGCAGAGACGGTGGTCGCCGCGTTCAGGGACATCGTCGCCAATACTTTCTGCGAGTTTAAAACCCTGACCGCCGATAACGGCCCTGAGTTTTCGCAGCACGAGGAAATAACGAAAATAACGGGAGCCACGGTCTACTTTGCCCGGCCTTATCATTCCTGGGAGCGTGGATTGAATGAGCACACTAGCGGGCTGATACGGCGGTTTTACCCGAAAGGAACAGACTTCAATCAGGTCACCCATCGCAAGGTCGCAGCACTCGAACACCTGCTCAATACGCGAGGGAGAAAATGTCTGGGCTATCGTTCTCCGAATGAGGTATTTTTAACGCACTTACAGGCGGCATAATGCCCTACCGTTTTGTTGCGTTTCGACTGGGAATGGGGCCCCGGTATGTTGCCCCACGAGTCGGTGTTCGGGCATCTTGCGGAGCCTGAGCGCTATCCCGAGATTGCCAGATTGCGCCACCTTATCAACCAGTGGCGCTTCTATCATCACTTCGATATCGCCTCCGGCTCGCCCCTACGCATTCCCCAGCCTTGCATCAGAACCCCGGTTCTGAGCCATGACGGGGGGGATCTCGCGGCGGCCTTTGCCACTATCGTCGACATTGGGGATGTCGAATTGCTGCACGGCATCCTCGCCCGTGCCTTTCCCGATGCCCGTTTCCACGTGAGCAACAGCGAAGCGGGACTCGAGATGATGATGACGCGTGAGGGGCTGCGGCGACCGCTGCGGGCCCGTGAGCTCTCCGATGGCACCTTGCGTTTTCTCTGCCTGACCGTGGCACTGCTCAGTCCGCGTCCGGCACCCTTGGTCGTGTTGAACGAGCCGGAAAGCAGCCTACATCCCGATATGCTGCCGGCGCTCGGTCAGCTGATTGGCGAGGCGTCGCGTTACTCTCAGCTCTGGGTGACGACTCACAGTCCGGTGCTGGCACAGGCGATTGAAGCCCATGCATCGTGCCGTTATATCCCGTTGCAACTGATTAACGGGGAGACCTGCCTACATGATCCGACGCGCCGTGAGTGGCGATTTGACGAGAACTAGCCAAGGCGTGTTGTCCGGCAAGGTCGTAAGTCTCTCCAAAACGGGTTAATGACGGATCTGCGCCAGCTCATCGGCAGTGAGACCCGTGGCGTTCATTACCGTCGCCAAATCAAGGCCACTGTCGAGCAGCGAACGGGCGATCTTCAGTGCGGCTTCGCGCTCGCCTTCCTGCCGCCCTTTCTCGATGCCCTTTTCGATGCCCTTTTCGATGCCGAGCTGGAGGCCTTCCAGGCGGCCTTTCTCGAGCCCTTTTTGCTCCAGTTTTTGTGCAATCGTCATAAGTACCTCTTCGTGCTGTGGCGCGCGGCGGGCCAGTTCTCGGATAAAAGCCTCCGGGGCGGCCGTATCGCCAACCTGCAGCATGTAATTCATCAATGATGCCAGTTGATCACTCGTAGTGTATCCGGCCAGCAGCAAAGTGACCAGTTGTTCCATCAGTTCAAACAGATCGCGCTGTCGGATGTGTTTCTGCAGCAGCGTCAGCGCCGCCATGCTGCGGTGGCCCATAATCTCTTCGTCGGGGATGACTGTCACATCAACCAGCGGAAACGCTGCGGTGTACAGTTTTTCCGCCAGCACGGGAGCATCAAATTCCTGCAGCCAGTTGGTCGAGTACGGATAAGGGCTGCGTTTACCGGTATAGAACAGTACCGGAATGACCAGTGGCAGCTTCTTATGGCCGGCATCGAGGTGACGCTGCATGGCGGCGACCGCATAGCGTAGCAACCTGAACGCCATGTGTTTGTCCGCCGTGGATTGGTGCTCGATAAGTACCATCACGTAACCGTCAGTACCGGCGGTAGTTTTCAGGCTGTAAAGCACGTCGCTGAAATACGGGCGCAGGCTTTCTTCGACAAAGCTTCCGGACTCCAGCTTCAGCGTGCTCAGATCACAGATAGCCTGCAGCTCTGCCGGCAAGTGCAATTGCATAAAATCCCGGGCGGTATCGGGATGCGTCAGAAACTGTTTGAAGGCCAAATCATGTGGCGTAGGGGTCTTTTTCATGAGGCTATCGTAACATGTTGGTCCCCCGGCTCACTATCGCAGCGTTGGGTTTTGTCGGTACCACGGTCAGCGGAGTCCGCTGACGCCAGCCAGCAGGTTATATGCTCGCTGACGGCGACGTCATGTAGAGCCACGCCGACTTTTTGGCCGTAAAAACGCAACTGGCAGAAGCAGAAGCCTGGGCAGTTGCCAGGAACAATTCGGTATCATGTAGTTTTTCGCGGAGTAGAGTGAGCGTCATCCCAAGACGTTGATAGGATTTGGCCGCCGGGTGTGGAGTGTTGCGGTGCTATTTAAGTATCCCTGTACCGAACCGGTTCAATCCGGTACTGTTTAAGCGGCTCTGTCGCGTTAAGGCGGCGTCAGGTAATATGCTGTTTTTTTTGTAATGTTGCCTATTAATGTCTCTGATCAGGAATGCCTTTAAACGCTTGCATTATCCCATCGATATCATCGCGCAATGTGTTCGTTGGTATCTGGCTTATGCCCTTAGCTTGCGCAATCTCGAGGAAATGATGGCTGAACGCGGCATTGCTGTTGACCATGCCACACTGCATCGCTGGGTTATCCGTCTGGTGCCGTTGTTGGACAAGGCATTCCGCCGGCATAAACGTTCGGTGGGTCGTCGATGGCGAATGGATGAAACTTACATCAAAATGAACGGGCAGTGGAAGTATCTGTACCGGGCTGTTGACACATCAGGCCAGACAATCGACTTTCTGCTCACTGCCAAACGTGATGCCGCCGCCGCATTGCGCTTCTTCCGCAAGGCCATACGTCATCACGGCGAACCCGAGGGGGTCACTATCGATAAAAGTGGGGCCAACACAGCGGCTTTGGCCACGCTCAACGCCGACAAACCCGATGAGGAAACGATTACAGTGAGGCAAAGTAAGTACCTAAACAATCTGGTTGAGCAAGATCACCGCAATATCAAACGCCGGATAAGACCGATGCTGGGATTCAAATCGTTTCGACGGGCACAGGGGCTTTTGGCGGGCATCGAATTGATCCACATGATACGCAAAGGACAATATCAGCATCCGGAAAGTGAGGTATTGTCACCTGCGGAACAATTTTATCTGTTGGCTGCCTAAATAATCGGCAACACCCACTTTGGCTGGCCTGTGCCCGTTAATGCGACAGAACCCTTTAAGCCTTACTGACCTACTTTAAACGAACTGGTTTCGTTAAAGGACTTAAACAGTACCATGACCATGTTTGTTCGTGCCTACCTCCGTGCCTCAACCAGTGAACAGGACGCCCAGCGCGCCCGGGACATGCTTGAACGATTTGCCCGTGAGCATAAAATCACTATCTGTAACTATTATGCTGAAAATTAATCCGGTGCCCGCCTCGATCGTCCGGATCTGTTTCGTCTGCTGAAAGACTGCCAGCGTGGTGACGTTCTCCTCGTTGAAGATGTTGGAGAGCATGAAAAAGTGTGGGGCAATCATCGAATGAGTCTTCCGCTGGGGCTAAAATAACCAGCATCCTTTAGTCACCATGCTTGTTATCGGGGTTTGAGGGCCAATGATGTAAAAAACCACGCTAAGGAGATAATTTATTGTTTATGTTGAATGTGATGGCCCTGGTAACTATCAGGGCCGACTGCCATTGTCTCAGACTGCGTCAGAACTTCACGTTAACTTTTGCCCACAAGGTGCGGCCCGGTTCATTAACAGACGTATTCGCGGAATAGCCGAAACTGCTATTTCCAGCAAGGTTCAGGTGTTCACTGTAATCCTTGTTGAACAGGTTATCGACACCCGTGCTGACTTTGACGTACTTATTGACTTTGTACGCCGCATTCGCAGAAAAGACCGCAAAACCCGGGCTGGCGACAAAATCCTTGCCAACGACATTCCCTTCATTCTCGGCAATCCGGTTCTGGCTGCTGACCAGACGTAGCAAACCGGTACTGCTCCAGTCCCCTTTTTCCCATGACAGCCCTAGGCGGGCTTCCAGCGGTGGGATTTGTGGCAATGGTCTGCTGTCACGGGTATTTTCAGCCCACGAATAAGCCAGACTGGTCTCGGTTTTCCAACTGTCCGTCAGTTTATAACTGAAACCAGTCTCTCCCCCCATAATACGGGCATTAACGTTATCGGCTTCGCTAACGCGCGCATTGTTGGGATCATAACGGAACAGAATAAAGTCGTTAACATGCCCAACGTAGGCGGACACCCACCCGTTCAGTTTCTTGGTGCTGTACTGTGCACCTATATCCAACTGAGTGGTTTTCTCCGCTTTTACACTATTAAAGGCGCTGGTATTGCCACCAGGCCCATAGGTTGGAGAGAACAGTTCCCAATAATCAGGGAAACGCTCGGTATAACCCACACCGGCATACAGCATCAGTGGCATGTCTGCCAGCGAGTGTTCTATGCGGGCAAACCCGGCATGTAACACATCGTTGCGTCCTGCAAGGCCGGTGTCGGTAAAGTTATCTACCAACACACGATCCAGACGCGCACCGCTCACGACGTTATCTTGATCGGTGACTGTCCAGGTCAACTCACTAAAAACGCCATAATTACGGAAGCGAGCATCTTTCACCCAGCTATCGCTTTCTTTGTTACGGTGCGTGTTCTGCTGCATGTCTGCGCCGCTTTCAAGCTTGATATCACTCCACAGCCAGGTTCCCATCATGCGGCCACCGACGGTCCGGCGATCAAGTTGCATAGCCATGGGCATGCTCATATTCATGCTCGAACTGCTCGCCGTGTTCATTGAGGATGACATGTCCATAGCCGATGACGTCCCCATGCTCATTGATGAACTGTCGTGCATGGCGCCCATGGACGAACCCATGCCGCCCATTGACAGGCTGCCGGGGGTTCTCAGCGAGAAATTATCCATGATGTGATCGGCGTAGTTGTAATAAGTACTGGCTTCAAATTTGTCGAACACGTCCCCGATGTTGGACTTTTCAAAGCGCATCCCCAGGCTTTCGCGTTTGAATTGTGAACCATCCATACTGCGCCCGGCATAACGCGCTTCGCCATCGCCTTGCCCTGCGGTCAGCTCCAGCCAGGTGTCTTTATCCGGCGTCCACCCCAGTGCCATATCCGCGTTCCACTTATCCCACTGAGAAGGCACTCGCTGGTTGTTACCATCCTTGTAGTCGTCAGAACGTGATTTGTTACCGATCAAGCGCAGGTAACCTTGCTCATTCCCCAGACTGAGATCCGCATTTTGATCCCAACGATTATTTGATGCCCCGAGCAGGCTGGCATCACCCTGAATACCGGCTTTCTGAAAAGAAGGTCGCTCACGTTCGAAATGCACTGTCCCCGCAGAGTTACCCGGCCCCCAAAGCACCGTTTGCGGCCCCTTGGTCAGCGTCAGAAGATCATAACTTTCCGGTGAAATATAGGAGCTCGGTGCATCCATACGCGCGGGACAGGCTCCGAGCATTTCACTGCCGTTGGTCAAAAGGCGTAAACGCGAACCGAACATACCGCGAAAAACCGGATCGCCATTGGTTCCGCCGTTACGGATTTGAGAAAACCCCGGGATGGTTTTCAGATAATCAGACCCGTCACTGGCCGGAACCGGCTGGCGCGGTGTTTTAGGTGAAGTCACGATCGTCAGTGGAGAAATGGCCGGTGCAGTAACTACCATCACCGACACATCATCTGGGGTAGCAGCGCTATTCTGATGCTCTTCATAGCCGTCTTCAGCCTGAACAAACACGGGTAAGGTGAACATCAAAGCCATCACCGTTGCAAGCGGTGATAAAGAGAATCGAGTATTTTTCATGGTTAAAGCCTGTTTTTATCGGCCTGCCTTTCCCAAGCAGGCACTCGCTGACCACCATATGAAATGGCCAACATAAAGCGTCACAAAACGGTGAGCCTGTATCCGGCTCTGTTTCGTGCTCGGTGAATTATTGTCTTGCTGAACGGCAAAACTTAATGCAGTGAAAACAGGCTAGGCGGTGCTCGGGGCTGGTATTCGGAGTAACAAGCGGACAGTAACGGAGCAACAATGACAGGCAAAAACGGTGCCTGTGAAACAAGCCGTATCAGCCAGATAAAAGGAATGAAAACAGTCTGGATCAGCGGCAAGTGAATAAGGAGTTGACAATAGCCGCAGGCGATGTCCTCCATCGGTGAACTGCCCGGCTTTGAAACCAGGTGATGGGACATGCCCTGATCAATAGCGCAAGCAGAGCCTAAAGAAGAATGGAGATCATGCTCCATACCTGGCATGGCGTGATGCATGGCCGCCATATCAGGCATATTATTGTGTGTGCTGGTGATCGCTGCCGAACAAGGCTGACTGGCACGCTGGTGCTCCAGCGATTTCGAAATCACCGGGGCCAGGAACAGCATCAATATCGCCAGCAGAGACAGATAAATGGGGAACTGGCGGCGAGAAAGTAAAAAAAGCGATAGCAACCGAACAACCGCACTTTAAAAAAATGTTGCGCTATAGTACCGAATGAGGAAGGGGATTGTTACAAAAACTCTATTCATCTATCAAAATAAAGAAGTTGATCATGGTTCAATACGAAATCCCATCTCCAATCCTACACAAATCCGAAGGATCACCAGATGCTGTATCTGACGCTAAAAGTGGCAGAAAACCAACGTGCCCTATACGCAACTTGTAGATCCTGTCGTTCAGGTTAACCGGGACCATCACGGCGGCATATTCGGAGAAACCAAGCTTAAAGGGTTCTGTCGCATTAACGGGCACAGGCCAGCCAAAGTGGGTGTTGCCGATTATTTAGGCAGCCAACAGATAAAATTGTTCCGCAGGTGACAATACCTCACTTTCCGGATGCTGATATTGTCCTTTGCGTATCATGTGGATCAATTCGATGCCCGCCAAAAGCCCCTGTGCCCGTCGAAACGATTTGAATCCCAGCATCGGTCTTATCCGGCGTTTGATATTGCGGTGATCTTGCTCAACCAGATTGTTTAGGTACTTACTTTGCCTCACTGTAATCGTTTCCTCATCGGGTTTGTCGGCGTTGAGCGTGGCCAAAGCCGCTGTGTTGGCCCCACTTTTATCGATAGTGACCCCCTCGGGTTCGCCGTGATGACGTATGGCCTTGCGGAAGAAGCGCAATGCGGCGGCGGCATCACGTTTGGCAGTGAGCAGAAAGTCGATTGTCTGGCCTGATGTGTCAACAGCCCGGTACAGATACTTCCACTGCCCGTTCATTTTGATGTAAGTTTCATCCATTCGCCATCGACGACCCACCGAACGTTTATGCCGGCGGAATGCCTTGTCCAACAACGGCACCAGACGGATAACCCAGCGATGCAGTGTGGAATGGTCAACAGCAATGCCGCGTTCAGCCATCATTTCCTCGAGATTGCGCAAGCTAAGGGCATAAGCCAGATACCAACGCACACATTGCGCGATGATATCGATGGGATAATGCAAGCGTTTAAAGGCATCATTTCTGATCAGAGACATTAATAGGCAACATTACAAAAAAACAGCATATTACCTGACGCCGCCTTAACGCGACAGAGCCCAAAGGCGTCAGGTTTGGCCGCAGGCGCACCATCGACCGTAACGCAGTGCTTGCGCTTCGTCAGGAAGGTAATGGTGCTACAGCTATAGCCAGGGAGCTAAGCATCGCCCGCTCTACGATATATAAAATTCTGGAAGACGATAATCTTACACAATAGAGCCTGTTTTTTAAAGTTAAGATAATGATAAAAATAACTTTTTAGACGTTAGGTGGCACTTTTCGGGGAAATGTGCACGGAACCCCGACCTTTGTGCTTTCCTCATGTGATTTGTTGGAAGTATAAACATATCTTTACAATTTGAAGACAAAAAAATACCTGTCTTGGGGTATAAAAACGATGCCTGACATGCCCATATGACCAGGTACCCCAACTATTTTGAGATTTGGAAAATCTCCTCACGCAGGTAATGCATACCTGCGTTTTTTTTACTATTTTTTGATGAAGGCCCTTTAGCTCAGTCGGTTAGAGCGCGCGACTCATAATCGCTCGGTCGCTGGTTCGAGTCCAGCAAGGGCCACCAATTACGATTATCGCATATTGGCTATTCGCTCTGTGTCCAGGCTGATGGTGTGGCGAAGACGGTAGATGGCTTGATACACAGGCAAAGGGGACATTCTGGTTTAGGGATCTCCACTCTCTGAATTTGCGGACAGCTGAATGTCCCCTTTGCTGTGATGAGTGTCTCTCCCCGACTATGATGCCTGCCAGCGGTATGTTTCTGTCGTTACGCGCTTTAACGATAACATCATCAACCTAAAAAATGGCGGTTGTTGAGACAAGGGGCTACGTTTACAAGCTGTAATCGTGTTAGGCGGGCCACCCATTGGCTCAATGTGTATTTACCGGGATTGATAAAATCATGGCAGATATTGCTGATGAAGCACAGAATGAACATGAAAAGATGATCGAACGTGGCTTGATGGCCATACGGTCACAGTTTACAGCAAGCAGTGCGCTTGTCTGCCAAGATTGCGGTGAGCCGATACCGGAACGACGTCGTCACCTGTTACCTGGTGTCAAGACCTGTGTCCTGTGCCAGGAGCGAAAAGAGTTCCAGCATAAGGTTGGGGTTTATCCTTTGTTGACTCGCCATGCTGTCAATCAGGACGAAGAGTGATTGGTGGATCTATAGGGGGATGAAGCCCAACTGATTAGAAAAGTACGTTAGCGTGTCAACATTTTTATTTCCAGACAACCTATATATATCTATGAAGCTAATCTGGTAAAACTTTCAAAAAAAATTGCCGTGTTTTTCCCTGCGGTTGTGATCCCAATCCCTATAGGCGACAGCTGACGTTTATTTGTTTATCCCGTTATTTTTAAACTATTTTGGTGTGGTTCTTATGAAGCTAAGTACAAAACTACGTTCATTTACTTTTTTAGTTGTCGGCGGGTTATCGATATTAACATCTAACGCTGTCGCATCAACTCCGGATGTATGGGACGAACATAATAAAATGGTTATAGCTAGCTGTATTAAAGCAAGCAACTTTAAGGAAATAACGCCAGTTGTAAGCAGGTTGATGGGATTTTCAGATGAAGTTGGTTATACGGCACTATTATTACAGGGTTTTTATCCTCAACAACATATGGAAAATCAAAAGGGGCGGGAACTTTGCCTTTTCAATAAAAAAACGCAAAAAGCCTATATCAGCGAAGTTGACGGTTATCAATAATAGATAGGGGGTGTTGGTACCAGCGTCCATACTGAGCAATGGGCGGTTTTTTGCTTACCATTCTGATGTTCATTTATGGGATCTTTGCCGCGATGACGCTACCAATACTGCAGATCAGGAAGAAACATCTTGATGATTAGGTGGTTGGTCTTAGCGAGGCAGAAACAAAAAAACCACCAAAAAAGGTGGTTTTTTTGTGCTGTTCAGGTTAGCGGCCTTCCCAGCAGGGCTGTGTTACCAACGTAACGCAAGCGCATCCAAGTGCCTATATTTTGGGCTGCTTTACATGCACTGTCAAGTGCCTGTTCGCGAAAGGTTAGTGTACAATATGGTGGGGCCTTCCCGCTGTGTAGCAACGGGCATCGGATTCAGGGAGGGATTTCCAACGGCCGTAAACGCAAGCGCATCCAAGTGCTTGTATTCGCGGTTTCATCTCCGGTGGTGGCATCGTGAAGCGGTCTTCGCAAAGGACCGCACAATGAAACGGTACATTTGTATTGTCATCGTTGTATCTGGTGCATTGTTGTCATCTGGGAATGGGGGTTGGAGTATTTCCAACAACTCAATTTCGGTGATCATCAACGCAGCAGACAAGTAAGCCAGGTGACCGCCCCTATATTGGGGCGGTTTCCTTACGCTCAGTATGACGACTGCCAGTCTGTACCGTCATCCCAGCGTGACTGCCAGTGTGCCAGGTACGACTGAGCCAGTGCAGGCATCTCGCGTATGACCAAGACACTTTCTGAGTTGGCCCGGGCCGCAGCTCTCGTGTAGTTAAAACTTCCTACTTCAACAGTATGATTATCCTGAATAATTACCTTATCGTGCATAATGGCGTAGTGACCGTTCGTCCGTAACTGAATTCCTGCGTTCACCACGATGTTTATTGCGGCCTGATTAGCCTTATTCCGGTTTCCTTTATCATCAAGCACGATTTTTACGTCCACTCCGCGCTGATGTGCATTGACCAGTGCTTTTACGACCTCCGGTGAGGTGAAAGAGTAGCCCATCATGCGGATGCTCTGTTTTGCTGAATCTAAGGTGTTCAGAACCAACTGCAGTGCGCTGCCTTCCGGAGAGAATCCTGCTTCAATAGTCGGTGTCGCAATGACAGGGCTCTGTCGCGTTAAGGCGGCGTCAGGTAATATGCTGTTTTTTTGTAATGTTGCCTATTAATGTCTCTGATCAGAAATGATGCCTTTAAACGCTTGCATTATCCCATCGATATCATCGCGCAATGTGTGCGTTGGTATCTGGCTTATGCCCTTAGCTTGCGCAATCTCGAGGAAATGATGGCTGAACGCGGCATTGCTGTTGACCATTCCACACTGCATCGCTGGGTTATCCGTCTGGTGCCGTTGTTGGACAAGGCATTCCGCCGGCATAAACGTTCGGTGGGTCGTCGATGGCGAATGGATGAAACTTACATCAAAATGAACGGGCAGTGGAAGTATCTGTACCGGGCTGTTGACACATCAGGCCAGACAATCGACTTTCTGCTCACTGCCAAACGTGATGCCGCCGCCGCATTGCGCTTCTTCCGCAAGGCCATACGTCATCACGGCGAACCCGAGGGGGTCACTATCGATAAAAGTGGGGCCAACACAGCGGCTTTGGCCACGCTCAACGCCGACAAACCCGATGAGGAAACGATTACAGTGAGGCAAAGTAAGTACCTAAACAATCTGGTTGAGCAAGATCACCGCAATATCAAACGCCGGATAAGACCGATGCTGGGATTCAAATCGTTTCGACGGGCACAGGGGCTTTTGGCGGGCATCGAATTGCTCCACATGATACGCAAAGGACAATATCAGCATCCGGAAAGTGAGGTATTGTCACCTGCGGAACAATTTTATCTGTTGGCTGCCTAAATAATCGGCAACACCCACTTTGGCTGGCCTGTGCCCGTTAATGCGACAGAACCGGCTCGCCCCGTTGTCCCCTCCGCGGGATCGGCCTTTCCGACATCCGTGGTTTCCGGCAAGTCGGTACCCCGCCCCGGAAAACACCACATGTAGGAGTTCACCCCTGATAGAGCCACTGTATGTGGTGGTTTACCCCGCCAGAACCGGTTCAGAAATCACGGTGTTCATGATTAATTTGATTCCGAGTTAGGGTATAATTCCAGAAAGCGGAAGCCAAAAAAGGATCCATAAGGATCCTCACGACGAATTACTTTTGGTGCAGCCGCGCCCCGCTTGGGCGATAATTTGGGGCACCGGCGATCGCCATCGATGCACTCGGCGAAAAAACGGGCGTTTTAGGACAAGATTGCGCTACGTGAAATCTGAACGTCGACGTGGGGCGTAGATGGGCAGATTTTACGTAGCGCTACCCAATGAAGTATGGCGGTCGTGAGACGAGGAATTTCAACAAGGAGTCTTTATGTTCGGGTTCAGTAACGCTGGTGACACAGGAAATGTGAACGATTGGATGCTGTTTGCGGTTATTTGCTTTTTCGTGGCAAGTGCCTACTTCATTTTTATGGCGACTGATCAGGCGCGTGAACGTCGGTGGAAAGCCTTTACGGCTACCAGCATCGTAGGTATTAGCTTTTGGGCCTTATCGGGCTACGTGGGCTGGTTTATCAGCAACATGTGAGCAAAACCAGGTAGCGCAGCGTTTTCGCATGCGAAACGATAGGGGTCAGGGAGGAAGGGATGTTTGAACATGCCGTCGAGAGCGGTAGTCCACTGGATATGTGGCTTAAGTTGTCGTCTGTGTTGTTTGGTGCAGGTATTGTGATCGCGATTTTGATTTTCACCTTTATCCTGGCGGGGCTCGTGCGTGACCGCAGGTGGATGGCGGCATGTACGTTGGGCTCCTGCAGTGCCGCTTTGGTGGGTCTGATGTTTGCGGTGTGGAACATTTAGCGCAGCAGCATTTTGGCCTACCGGCATGTGTAAGTGTACAACGACAGGGTATCAACCAGAGAAGTGTTATGGAAATTATTCTCGGAGACGTTTATGAAAACATTTTTAGTGTATACCGAAGACCTAAGGGGTAGAGAAACATTGACATCTATTTTGAAAAAACACTTCAACAACGGTATTTTCGAACAATTATCCATCGCTTATGAAAATGAGAGAAATTTTATCCGTATAGATTTATCCGACAATGTCACTATCGAAATGATGAAATTCTTCATTTCAGAAGTACCTGAAGGTCATCAAATGCATCAAATTCTTGCAACTAATTTTAAAGAATCCGAATTAAATTGGCGAGAGGTGTACCCGGCATCTGATGGCTACATCTATGGAAACAGCTGATTTCTTCAGTAAGTTTGCACGCATGGGGCCTTTCGTCGCGGGTATTGGCCTGTCACGAATACTCTGGCAAACGACCAGTGGCCACGGTCGTACCGTCACCCACCTGGTTAACGTCGGCGTGGTTACGCTTCAGGAAGGGCGTTTGTTGAAAATGACGGTACTGTGGTTGTCCCTGGGCATAGGTATTCGTGTTCCGGGATGAGTCGAAACATAATGAAAGGCAAAGGAGATAAGTATGGGACAGAATTTAACGCCTGAGCAGGCCCGCTTTGCAAAGATGGTGGTCGGTTATCCGCGACTGTCAGGGTACTGGGATTTTGACCAACGCATTTGCCATGAAACCGAATTGCGCAAGGCGCTGAATGCCATGAGCAGCGGTGAGGAACATCTGGCGCGCTTCTTTCTGGGACTGTGGAATGGCAACGATGAAGGGTTTGACATGCTAGACGCGGTACGCGATCTGGATCACCAGGAACGCCAACAGCTGATTGACTGGCTGCGCGATCCGTTCTGGCCATAACAATGTATATGAACATGCAACAACGTCGCCTGGCTTATAAATATGAATGAACAAGCCAACTACCGTGCAAAGCTGGTCACCACCGGTACGCCAACAGGCCAGGCAACACCCCTGCTGGCCTCCGAGAACTACCAGCATGCGCTGGCATTGCGCAAAATGGCACTGGTTTATGAAGAGTTGCCGCGCTATCTGCTGGCACCCGAGGTGGCTGCTTTGCTCCATTATCTGCCGGACTGGCCACAGCATGCATTGGTCAACTTGCTTTGGAACACCGGTGCCCGTATCAATGAAGCGCTGTCCCTGCGTCGGCGTGATATCCGCTTGACCGTCGAGATGCCCCATATTGTGCTGCGCACAGCAAAACAACGCCGTAATGGTCCGGGACGTCCCGCAAAAGGGAAATCCGCCAATCGGTTGATACCGTTGACCGATCCGCACTTTGTCGACGAGCTGCGCCGGTTGTTTGCTAGCACGAAAGAGCAGTTCGAGATTGACTCCGTGACAGGCGAACGTACACCGCTCCCGATTTGGCAGGCCACCGATCGCACGGTACGCAATTGGCTCACCAAGGCGGAACGGCAGGCTAACAGCGAGGGAGTTTATTTCAGCGTGCCGGTCACTCCCCATGTCTTTCGACACAGTTACGCGATGCACATGCTGTACCAAGGTACGCCACTGAAGGTGCTGCAGGGACTGATGGGCCACGAAAAAGCCGAGAGTACGGAAGTGTATACCCGCGTGTTTGCGCTCGATATCGTGGCCAACCGCCAGGTGCAGTTCTCTGTGCCGGCACAGGATGCGATCGAGATGATGCGCACCGTTCACGCTCAACCAGGTCTACCAGACAACGGACAATGAAAGATGATCCCAGAGCTGACTCACGAGCTGCGTGCGCGGTTGCGCTACACCGCAACGCAGGCCTTAGCCCAATTTGCCAAAGAAACACCTGAAGCCAAAGAGGCCATTCATGATTATATGGAAGCCGTGGCACCGGCGACAATGATAGCGCTGTTGGACGAAAACGAACGGTTCCGGGCAATGATCGCGGACTTATTGGCAAAAGCTGAATAATCTCTCTTATTCATGTCCACATGAATAAGGTGCGCAACACAAAGGCAGGAACAACGTGAAAATGGAAAGTCGATGGTTGGCGCTGCAACGCAAGGTGCTCAACTTTTACGATAACAGACCTGTGATGGCATGGGGCTGTTTCATCGTGGTTGCCGCTCTGGCCACCTGGCATGCCTGGGCCGTGTTTCTGCCGATTTTATCTTCGGCTGAACCCGAGCAGCTCGGTTACCATTTTTTGATGGCCACCCTGTTCACGGCCATTGGCCTGTTTATGGCGTACTGCCGAATTCAACGGCTGGAGATTATCCTCAGTGAGCCTGGCAATCTTAGCAAAGTGCTTGAGGCCCATGATGGTCCTGTCTCGCCTGAATTGCTGGACACGTTGCGCTCAGTGGCGGATGAGTTCGGGGTGAGAGGAAAGTTTGAGGCCTTTCTTGCCCAGTACGACGTTGCTGCCCTGCCCACCACACAGGTGGTGTATAACCGGTTGGTCACCCTGGCAGAAGAGGCCGCGCATGACAAGCCACACTGACATGCCAGCACCCTCAAAACCGGGCAGGCTGTCAGCTATTCAAAAAGACGTCCTGTTCTTATTGGCCAGCATTGAAGCCCGAGGCAATGACCGGCCGGTACCGGTGGCGACGTTGCTGCAGATGATCAATCGTGTCCGGGTAGAATCGGTGTTTGCCACCAACTTCAGGGCATCCTGCCACACCCTTGGCGCACGGCAGCTGGTGAACACGTTTCGTAATGAACAGCGTCACCTGGCATTGATGTTGACAGATAACGGGCGTGAGTGTGCGGCGCTGATCGTGGCGAAGCGTACCCAGGTCTCCTGAACACCCATCTAAAGCAACTAACGCTAACGCCCTGCGGTTGTTCAAACCCCTCCCGCGCGACAGGCAAGCTGACGGCACGGAAGGGATTTATCGATAAAGGAAACAGCGTACGAAACAGGGAAATGTGAAATGACTGAAAAACGCGTATTTGTTCACAGATTACACCTCTTTATCATCAGAGGATTTGTAGACTACCCCGTACTCACCTGGGGCAGTGTCGTGTTGTCACTGGCGATCGCCTGCTGGGGATGGCTGAATTTTGTGTACCCTGAGTGGTTCGCAGAAGGACCTTTCATCTCCGCCTTGCAGGTTTACTTTGCGGGGTTAGTGGGGGTGGTATTTACGGTTTTCTGCCTGGTACTGCTGTTTGACTTCAGCCAGCGCAAACGGATCATGTGGATGGATATGGCATGGCAATTCCATCATTATCAGAATGCCACCCCGCCTCCTCATTTGCTGGACTACATGATGCGGATGGCGGACGTGTTCAATGTGGGGGGGCCGTTTAGGGCGTTCCTGGCCAGCTATCCGGAGGACGCAATGCCCACGACAGAAGTGGTGAGGAATCACCTGAAAATGTTATTGGATGAACAACGGAATAATAAGGGATGAGCATGCGAATAAATGGAAACCCGCTGCAGGTACTGCAACTCAGGATGATTGATTTTCTCGATAACCATCTGGTGTTGTCCAGGCTCTGTATCCTGCTGCTGCTGAGCATGGGGTCGGTGTATTGGTGGCTAGGGTTTGAAGCCACGGGGCTCTCGTTGCGCCATTGCCTGTTCGCCGGTATGTTAACCGTTCCCGCCTTGTTCATGATGTATTGCCTGACCAACCGATTCAACATCCTTCTGGCTTCACCGTCTCATACCATGTTGGGTGACGACGATCTGGCCACACTGAAAGATCTGGCTGCCGATCGAGGCTACCTGGACGAATTTGAGACATTTGTTGCACGCCATGACACGGCTACCCCGCTGACCGTGAATGCAGCGTGTCGCATGGTTGTCAAATTGGACGAGAAAAGAAGGAAAATACGGCGTCAGAAGTGAGCCGAAAAACAGGTTTTGTATCGGCGATCAGTGTGACGTTTATCTAGTGATGACCGTGATGTTGACCAGCTGCAAATCGCAGCCGTACAACTGGGCGTCCAATGCGAGATCGCTGAAGGCCTGCAGCATGTCATCGAGTACAGATGGGGGCACCTGATTTTGAGACGAAAAAAAACCCGGTCTGGTAAACCGAGTTAATTTTCTGTACCGGCATGAGTGGTTGTCATACACGGTACGGTGCTACTTGTACCTGCTAACTGTATATAATTTTAACGCTGTTCGGTGATCCAGTCAATGTTGCTACGGGTATCGAAGGCCTTTATACTCCCTGCCGTTGGTAGTGCGACGTTGTTGCAGCCTCTCTAGCGTGGATACGGGTTATTCGTACAGGTTTTTTATCCCGATTGGAACCAGGTGGTGCTGTCCGATCTGCTTCCACCCAAAAGAGTGCTGCTTGTACCTGCTAACTACTGGTATGCGCCGTAAGGGGGAACCCAAAAGCACTTGCTGCGTGTGGCGCTCTCCTGAATAAGGAGGCTGCCAAGTGATAAGTCTGACAACTATCCTTGTGGTGTTGAATATCATTCACGTCACATTGCAGATTATCGTTGCCATCAAGCAACTGACCGGACGCCCGTAAGGGAGAAAGGAACTTGAACAAAGGCGGGGGTTAACCACCCCGCCTTTTTTCGTATCAACGCAGAACCGTGAAGTGATAAATCACGGGTGATTTATCTGGCTTGGGGAAAACTACGCATATTCTCACCCAAAGGATCAGCGGTCGCGTCCCAAAACCACCATCCCAGCGGGCCAAATTTGTCGTTATACCAGGTTGCCTTCACGTGTCGGTGAGCAAGATAGTCCGGTGTGGCCATGCCGAAAACTTCCAGGGGCAAGGACGGGCAGCCCGGAACGTCGATCAGGCAAAAGTCGGGGAGGTACTCATCCAGGGCGGCATCATAACGCAGCGGTTTGGTGAAATGACGGTTTTGTGCATGTAACCGTGATTCAAGGTGATGTTCATGGCTTGAATCCACGGGGATGTAGCGATCGCTGACCAGCATCAATCCCAGCTGAAGAATATTGGCGCCGGCGATATTGTTTTTGGACAGGAAAGGTACGTCTGTCAGTGCAATGGCCATAACGCGCTGACCAGCTTGCCATCCGGCAGCTGCTGCAGGAAAACGTGTCAGGGTTTTTAGCCACAGTGCGGTGTTGATGTTCAGATGGGGCAGGCCATGGTAATCCTTCACCCACAACTTCGCAGGATCGCGAGCTCTGTCTTCTGTGTAAGTTGCCAATTCAGCAATAGCCACCATGCGGTTTTTCTTTTGAATGGCCTGCTGCGTACGGGTTTCGTTTTTCAGAGCGGTAACTTTCTGTCGTTCTGCAGGGAGAAGCAAGACATCACTGAGACACGTCTTTCCCGCATCGATCGTGCTGGCCTGTTGGTTTAAAAGGTAGCTGACAAGACTCGCCGTTCGCTTGCCTTCCATCCTCGGACGCCACAAATTCAACCCGGCAGATTCCCACAACAGATGCAGCAAGCCGAGGATCGACATGCTTGGCTGCCCCTGAGTTGATCGCCGTGCCGGCGCGATAGGTGGAACCCCATCGACGTCAGCCTGGTCGGCTTCCCTGCTTTGCAGTGCGTAGGTCAATTTGATTTGCAGGCGAGCATTCGACTTTTCCTTGATGACCCCTTCCGCGTAACCCTGCTGCCCCCCTTCTTTGTTCAAACGGCTGTAGAAGCTGCAGTTTTCTGCGTGTTCGCTGCCAGTATGGGGGTGTTTGGCCAGATGATATTTTTGATTGATGTATTTGATCATTAATCGAGGCCCGCCATGCAGTGTCTTGCATTGGCAGAGCGCGTACCCATCAACCGCATACGCTTCTTGAAGCCTGGTCTGCATGGCTGGAGAGGTATGCCGTTCCGGGCTGAATTTGTATATCCCGCAAACCGAATGAACATGTATCCAGTGTGATGCCTGTTTCATCATTCCCTCGACTGAACGTGGTTTAGACAATGAGAGTGCGTTTTTACAGCGGCTATTTCAATAAATATTAGCCGAGCAGCTTACCCACCCTGGCCGCAGGTTTGCATACCTTGCGAGTAGACAGCTATACTCCGCGCCAGTCGCGGGCTTGCATACCTTGCGACTGACGGTGGCCCGTCTTCAATGCACTGCCGTGGCCACCGTCTCTCAATTCTCCTTGTCTGAACGATCACCACATTATCCCTTTTCCGTTGCGGCCAGGATGCGTGCAGGTCCATAAATCTCAGTTTATGGACCTGCGGGGATCGGACAACCGCAGGGCGTCAGCGTGGGGCTTGCGCCGTAGCCCAACGTAGTCGTGCCGTGTCGTCTGCTCAGGGACGCGTTGCCACCTTCTCACCCGTTCGCACTTACGCCGTTCCGTCGTTCGCTTGCGCTGCGGCTTGCGGCGGTGCCCTGGCATACGCCACTTTCCGCCCGACTGTGTTTTTGCTACGGCGCAAGCCGGTATCCCATTCCACTTTTACCGGAGGGGGCGAGATCCTCGCCCAGATGACCATGATGCGAAAAATGACTGTCCATGCCTTCAAACAACGTCTCTCTACTTACCCGGACGAGGCGTTGTGCTGTGGCACGTTCTGGTTGGCTGCAGACGTGCTGGCGCTAGACAACACCCTGGATGAGGACGCTATAGAAGCTGTTATGGAGCGTGCTGAAGATTCTCACGATGCCAATATCGGGTTCAATAGGGATCACCTGCAGGCGGCCATTGACACAGTCAAAAGGGGATGAACATGACCTGGTTGATCAGCTTTGACATAAAAACCGCTGGGGTTGAAACCGAAAAGCACCTCATCGTGCAGGCCGATTGCCTGGCCATGGCAGAACACGGGGTAAAACAGATGGGCGCCACCTGGTGGCCAGAACTGCAGCAAGACGAAGGAGAACATTGGTGGTGCTTTGACCAGGGTGAAGTGTGGTTCAGTGCGATCACGCTCCTGGAGGATGTGGAGTTTTCTATCCTCCGGGGGCTGGGGTTCTTAAGTCTCTGGCAGGTCAGTGAAACACCTGACGGGGTGATCGTCAGGGATGAGTTTGGCCACTGCTGGCAGGATTACAGGCGGTAACAATCCGTATCGGGCAGGGAAACCTGTCCGTTCTTGCCTGAAGGAATAAGGATGTCGCGGTGCTCCTCCTTCTCGCCGCTGCGCGGGGTGTCAACTGCCGGTGCCAGTGTGCCTCACCCTGCGGCCACGGGGCGGGCGCTTTTTCCGCTCCTGCCCTGCGTAGCGGAGAGTTTACGCAGGTCACTCGCCTGCTTGATGAACGCCCTTCAAGCCGCTTTCGCGGCATATCCTTGCCGCGATACCCCTGCGGCTGCGGTATTCCACGGTCGGCCTGACCCGTTGCAGGGTGCGGCGTACAGGCACCGGCAGCAGGGAACGGGGGCCGTACCGACCCCCTCCTGTCGCCGTCTGACCATAAGGAGTACCCCTATGTCTCGATTTCTTTTGGGTAACTGTGTCCCGATCATGTCCGAATTCCCGGCTAACGCCGTTGACTTCATTCTCACGGACCCGCCGTATCTGGTCGATTTTCGCGATCGTTCCGGCCGTTCTATTGCCGGCGACAAAACCGGCGAATGGCTCCAGCCAGCCAGTGATGCCATGTACCGCGTGCTGAAAAAGAACGCGCTGATGGTCAGTTTTTATGGCTGGAACCGTGTCGATGCATTCATGGCCGCGTGGAAGCAGTCTGGTTTTAGGGTGGTGGGCCACCTGGTCTTTGCCAAGACCTATGCCTCAAAATCCGCCTATGTCGGCTATCGCCATGAGTGCGCCTATATCCTGGCAAAGGGCCGTCCTGCATTACCGGAAAACCCGCTAGCCGATGTATTGGACTGGAAATATACCGGCAACCGTCATCACCCAACGGAAAAGCCCGTGACCAGCTTACAACCCCTGATTGAGTCATTCACACACCCTGGTGCCATTGTTCTCGACCCGTTTGCGGGCAGTGGCTCGACCTGCGTCGCCGCGTTACGGGCAAAACGGCGTTATATCGGTATCGAGTTATTGCCCCAATACCACGCGGCTGGCGTCCAACGGCTGGCCGCAGTACGCCGCGCCATGCAATACCCGGCTGCCAATGATGGTGAACACTACCCGGAGGCGGCATGAAGAACTACGAGGGCTTTGAGGCGCTTCGCGAGGATATCGCCAAGGTCGGCCACATGATGGATGAATTGCATATGGCGCTGTTCAAACTGACGAGCACGTATCCCGTCACGGAAGACGCACTGGTAATTCGACTCGCAGGACAGAGCCTGCGGCGGATCAACACGCTGTGTCTCGAGGCATATCGCGAAATGGCCGCACTGGATCACTGTTTTGAGGAATGAAGACGATGTATGGAACCCGATTAGAAATTATCCGTGAATTGAAACGTATGTTCAGTGCTGAAGAACCGCTGGCGGTGCTGGTCTGGACCACTGAAAGCGTGATGTCTCTAGCGCAATCCCACGGTATTACCGAGTCAGAGGCGACAAAGGTGTTGGCCCGGATTGGCGATATACCCATGCAAGAATACCAGAACCAAGGTGTTTCCTTCTCGTCGGTGATTAATGTGTTGAGGCTCGTTCGCAATGAAGATCGAGTGGTAGAAGTGCCAGCGGATGTGCTGGCGAGGCTGACCGTGTTTGCCGGTATGGCACTAGAAATTGAGAGCGGTATTGCACAAGACGACAAGATTGAGTTGTTACCAGAGCTTGTTCAGGGATTTGAAGATCTCGACAGAGTAAAAGCCCTGTTAGCCGCCTGATAGTCCAGTGCCATGCCACAAAGGTGGCGTGGCCTTACCGAATGTAAAGGAACACATCAATGACAGCGAATAAAACGCTTACTACGTTAATCCATTACCGGGCACTGGAGCTACTTGAATCCCAAGGCTGGCCTGAACATACCGATGCCGTGGCGGTATCGGCAAAATGGCCCTGTTGGTTAGGTATCTGTGTGCGCCTGAATGCGGGCGACCTGGTGAGGTTGCTACCCAAACTTGCCACACAGTTGGTGATTACGGAGCAGCAAAATAAACGACTGTATCGAGCGGTTAGAAAACTCAGAGGCACGCAAGCCGAAATGGTCTTGAGCCTGGACCAACTGGTCACGCCGGCAGTACCGGGAGACAATACCCTTGTGACCTTCCCCGATGCACACCAATGGCTGACCGATAAGGAAATACAGGCCGTGTTGAACGTCATGAAATCCGCCATTCGTAAAGTGTGCATCCAGATGTTAGATGATGCTTGCCTTATCCAGACGGCCGTGATGCCGTCCCAACAGGTGAAATTGTTCGAACGCAAAACGCGCTATTTTCGGATGGTTGCCGAAGAGTGCGACGGGGAAAGTTGGTTTGATGCTACAGACACGGAAGAAACAGATCGTGTGCTGGACGCCATACTTAACAAGGGCGCGAGGTATGGCTGTGTGCGGTTGCTCGTCGTAAATGAGTTGGTGGGGACCGTTGTCGCTTATGAAGACATCAGTGATGTTTTGCGGTGCCCTGGACAATCACCACGGCATTGGATGTGCCGGGAAGCGCTGCATAATGTGTGTAGTGCGGCACGTCAGGATGTGTTGAGCCTGCTGAATGCGTTCCGTCCCTTCCTACAGAAAGTCTGATCGCCCTGGGCAGGTTGTGACCTGCCCACTTCAACACTTTGCATAAGGATGTCGCCTGGCTCCGCTGTTTACCCGGCCACGGTGTGGCCTTGTGACGTAATACCCCTTTGTTGCGTAAGCGTCTCATCCAGACCGTCTTTCATTTTCGCCCGTGTTTCCTACCATGGACACTTTCGCGAACATGGACACTACCGTGGACAAAAATACGCCTTACTCCAGAAGAACCTGGATCACCACTGCACTCAGCCTGCGATTTAACGACGCACTGACCTACCGTGAAATCGCTGAACAACTCAATGTCAGCTCTTCTGCCGTTCATAAAATGTTTACGCGTTTTCGACGCACCGGCATTAACTGGCCACTGCCGGAAGGGTATACGCCGGAACGCCTTGAGGATGAGCTTTACGCCTTCAACCTCGAAACCAACCTTCCCGTCAAAAAACGTCGTCCGGACTGGCCTCTGGAGTTCAGGATCCGTATGGCGGAGCTGAGCCTGCAGCCGGGGGCCTGTGTGGCAGAGCTGGCGCGGCAGCATGGAGTTAACGACAATCTGGTGTTTAACTGGCGTAATCTGCATCGCCAGGGGCTGCTGGATCCTGCCAGCAGAGCCACACTCATCCCCGTCACCGTGGAGCCTCTTTCGCCTCCGCCAGGGCGGACCGGGACCGTATCAACGGACCTTCCACCGGTCATCAGTTGCAAGCTGACGCTACCGGGCGGAAGCCTGAGCCTGACCGGGCCGCTGACGCCGGAGCTGTTGCGCGTACTGGTCAGCGAACTCAGGGAGGGTGAGGCATGATTAACTTTCCCGCAGGGGCGCGCATCTGGCTGGTTGCCGGCGTGACGGATATGCGCTGCAGCTTCAACGGGCTGGCGTCGAAGGTGCAGAACGCGCTGCGGGATGACCCGTTCAGCGGGCATCTGTTCATCTTCCGCGGCCGTCGCGGCGACATGATAAAGGTGCTGTGGGCGGACCGGGACGGCCTGTGCCTGTTCACCAAACGGCTGGAGCGGGGGCGCTTCGTGTGGCCGGTGACCCGCGACGGTAAGGTGCACCTGACGCCGGCGCAGCTGTCGATGCTGCTGGAAGGCATTAACTGGCGGCATCCGCAGCGGACGGAACGCCCTGGCCTGCGGGTGTAACCTGCGCTAAAGTGGGTTCATGGACACCTCATACCCCGATGAAAACGCCCGGCTCAGGGCGCTGCTGCAGGAGCAGCAAACGACCATCCGCAAAATGGCGGAGTATAACCGCCTGCTCTCGCAGCGGGTGGCGGCGTACGCCAGCGAAATCAGCCGGCTGAAGGCGCTGGTCGCTAAGCTTCAGCGTATGCAGTTCGGCAAAAGCTCCGAAAAGCTGCGTGAGAAAACAGCGCGCCAGGTCAGTGAGGCGGAGGAGCGCATCGGCGCCCTGCAGGAGGAGATGGCGGAGGTGCTGGGTGAGCAGCACGACCCGGTACTCCCGCAGCCGCTGCGCCAGTCTTCCGCCCGCAAGCCGCTGCCCGCCTCGCTTCCCCGCGAAACCCGCACGCTGCCGCCGGCAGAAACCGCCTGCCCGGAATGCGGCGGCGAGCTCACTTCGCTGGGCTGCGACGTGTCGGAGCAGCTGGAGCTCATCAGCAGCGCCTTCAAGGTTATCGAAACGCAGCGGCCGAAGCTGGCCTGCTGCAGCTGTGACCACATCGCACAGGCCCCCGCGCCGTCAAAACCCATCGAGCGCAGCTACGCAGGCCCCGGCCTGCTGGCCCGCATCGTCACGGCGAAGTTCGCGGAACATACGCCGCACTACCGCCAGTCGGAAATATACCGCCGGCAGGGCGTGGAGCTGAGCCGTGCCACGCTGGGGCGCTGGTCCGGTGCGGTCAGCGAGCTGCTTGAGCCGCTGTACGACCTGCTGCGTCAGTACGTTCTGATGCCGGGTAAGGTGCACACCGACGATATCCCTGTGCCAGTGCAGGAGCCGGGCAGCGGCAAGACGCGCACGGCCCGGCTGTGGGTCTACGTGCGTGATGACCGCAATGCCGGTTCACAGCTGCCGCCCGCGGTGTGGTTCGCGTACTCGCCGGACCGTAAGGGCGTGCATCCGCAACGTCACCTTGCCGGGTACGGCGGCATCCTGCAGGCGGACGCGTACGGCGGCTATAACGCGCTGTACGAAGACGGCCGCATCACGGAAGCGGCCTGCATGGCCCATGCCCGCCGAAAAATCCACGACGTTCACGCCCGCACGCCGACAGATATCACCACCGAAGCGCTGAGGCGCATCGGTGAGCTGTACGCCATCGAGGCGGAGATACGCGGCAGCCCGGCAGAAGAACGGCTGGCAGTACGTAAGGAGCAGACTATCCCGCTGATGCAGTCGCTGTACGACTGGATACAGGTGCAGATGACGGTGCTGTCGCGCCACTCGGATACGGCAAAGGCATTCGCGTACCTGCTGAAGCAGTGGGACGCGTTAAACCTGTACTGCAGCAACGGCTGGGCGGAGATAGACAACAACATCGCGGAGAACGCGCTGCGCGGCGTTGCCCTGGGCCGGAAAAACTGGCTGTTCGCGGGTTCAGACGCGGGCGGAGAGCGTGCTGCCGTACTGTACTCCCTTATCGGCGCCTGCCGGCTGAACGGCGTAGAGCCGGAAGCTTGGTTGCGTCATGTGCTCACGCATATCCAGGACTGGCCGGTAAACCGGCTGCGCGACCTACTGCCGTGGAAAACCGACCTCACATCTGAATAAACGTCAATACGGTCTGGATGAGACGCTTACTTTGTTGCTCTGGTGTCGTGACGGCCGGGTGCCATGCCTTCACTGTAGCCCGGCTGCGACGAATACAAGGGTTCGCGTGCCGTTATCCTCGCCCGTTCTCGCTCACTTTCGCCGTCATTTTCCCGTCGTTCGCCCGCTCAATTTTCACGGACTCACCGTACAAATACCGGCTTTCGTTCGCTGCGCTGCGGCCTGCGGTAACGCCCTTGTATTGCGCCGCTGCTCGCCGGGCTGTCGTGTCGGCACGGCACCGACCGGTGTCGCGGAACATGATATTTCGGAGGTATTCCATGCACTATGTCGCAGCTCAGCCCGTTTTGAACGTTGAAGAAATCGACCGGCTTTCATTCCTGCCTTATTTGTTTGGTGACGATTTCATGATCGCAGAATTGCAGGTGTACGCCTTGGCCCGTAAACACCTGACCGACTACGAGGACTGTTTTTGGCACTTTGTACGACTGCCGCAGGGCGGCGGCTACATGATGCCTACTGGCGATCGCTATCACATGATTAATGGCAACGGCTGGTTTGACCGCCCTGTCAGCGGTGAGGTGGCGGGGATCATCCTCACGGCGCAGGCCATTAGCCGCCGCTGCTGGGTACACAAAGACTGTGGGGACAAGGAACAGCTTCAACACTATCTGTTGAGAGAGTTCCAGCTCTGGAACTTTATCGAAAGCCATCCCGACAGTGCCGCGATTAGCGCAGCGCTGGAGTGACGAAATAAAAAGACCTAGGCAGGCAGCAACGCTGCTTGCCTCAATGGATAGTGCCCTTGAGCGTGCAATGAGGAAACAGTATGGAAATGGAAATGACGGTAGGCAACCTGATAGACCGACTGCAAAAGAATTATTCCCTAGATGACTTGTGCGTGGCTTCACTCTGGTTTGATGAAGACTTTTTGTCGAAAGCGTATGGAGAAGAGTTAACAAGGGAAGAGATCCACGCCGCGATGGTAATGACCAATAACTATGATGCGAATGAAGGTATTAACTGGTCAGTGATCGAGGATGCCGTGGAAAACGTGCTTGACGGTCGTGAAGACCCCAAGGCGTGACCCGTTAACCTATAAATGGCAGGGGGAAACCGCCTGCCTAACACCGCCAAACCCCCAGGCATTCTGTACCCTGCCGCTGAAGGTAGGGAACGCGCCTTCGGCGCTTTACCCTACCCTCATGCGTTGATGTTTCTTCAAGACCAACCGAGAACGGGGATAGGGGGCAGACCTAATTATCATCGTCTTTCTATACGGTGTTCTCTCTGTATGCCTGCATTGCTTCTTCTTCTGGATATTCTTCCTGCTGTACATCCAGTTACGCCATTTTCTACAGAGCAGACTCTTCGGCCCCCTTCGGCTTCCTGGCATAGCCAGGTCGTCACCCCGACTCAGCTAACCCGGCACGAAGTGCCAGGTAAGCTTCGCCGAACCCCGCAAGCGGGTTTCGGCCTGACGGTGCGGGTCTGATGTCCAAGGTCAACACCTGCAGCTGGCCGATGGCCACCGCATTCACCACGCCGTCGATAACCCTGCCGGCGCTCTAAAGTGCGGAACGGCTTTCGCAGACGCGCCGCCATTCCGCATTGCGCCCTGTTTCATCCTCGGCATGGGGGAGGCCTCCGTGAGTAATTCCGACCGTCGCTGCGCAGCAGACCACATTCCCTCGCTCCTTCTGGCAAGCCTGTAATGAACGCCTGTGGCGGGCTTGCCAGCGCTCCTGAACGTGGTCTGGGCCAATGCGCGACGGCGAATACTCACAGAAGCATCACATCAACCCATAAGGAGAGTCAAAACATGTCACAACAGAACGTCCAGGGCGCGACAGCGAAGCCTACAGAAGCATCTTTTGAAATTCACGGGCAGGATTACCGGGCGACCTATTCCCCGGATGACAATAAATTGCGGTTGTATACCTCTCAACGCCTTGATGATGAAACCTACGCGATAGTGAGCAAAGCAGGCTTTAAGTGGGCACCTAAACAAGACCTATTCGTTGCCCCTGCGTGGACACCCCGCCGGGAAGATGTGTTGATCGCGCTGGCCGGAGAAATCGAGGACGACGACAGCACGTTGATCGAGCGACAGGAAGAACGCGCCGAGCGTTTCAGCGGTTACAGTGACAAACGGGCCAGCGAATCCGGTCAAACCCTGTCCCACGTGGATAAACTCGCCGCTGCTGTGCCTTTTGGGCAGCCTATTCTTGTTGGCCACCACAGCGAACGTAAGGCGCGACGCCATGCCCAAAAAATCGAAAATGGCATGCAAAAGGCGGTCATGCTGTTTGAACAGGCCGAGTATTGGCAGCACCGCGCCAAAGCCTCTCTGTTGCACGGCAAATACAAAGAGCGCCCCGATGTGCGCTATCGCCGTATCAAGGGCATCAAGGCAGATCTGCGCAAGGCGGAAAGAACGATCGAAGAGGCTAACAAGTATCTGACGCGCTGGCGCGCCGATGGACTGGATTTAAAGCGGGCATTGGCCATCAGTGACTTTGAGCATGTAGCGGCTTGCTTCAGTCTGGAACAGTACCCACGCCCACCGGAGAAAAGCCAGTATGAGGGGATGATGAGCCTCTATTCCGCGCTCAAAAATGACATCATTACACCGGAACAGGCCCGTAATATCGCCGTTTCTTACCATGAAAGCACCATCCGCCATTATCGGCGCTGGGCGACCCATTACGAAAATCGCCTGAACTATGAACAAGCGATGTTGAATGAACAGGGCGGTGTATTCGCGCGTTCACAAGAATTTCAGGTGGGCGGTCAGGTCAAAAGCCGGGGGGAATGGCTAAAAATCATCAGGATCAACAAAAGCGCGGGAGAAGTCAGCACGGTAGAAACGCCCTGTTATACGTTCCTGGGCTATGAGGGAACGATGAAACTGACCGTCGATAAAATCACGGACTATACCGCCCCCACGGAAGCCGATGCGGCACAAGCCCCCGTGACGGTAAAACGTCCCCCGATCGTTAACTATCCTGATGAGGGATTTGTAACGATGACCAAGGCCGAATGGGCCGCTAAACCGAGGGATTACAAAGGGGTGCGCCTTCAAGCCGCCACAGAGACACACGGTGCCTACCGTTATCGCCGCGTAATGACCGCAGGTTGCAGCCTGAGCACTGTCTACATTACTGACTTAAAAATTGTCGAAATCCCGAATAAATAACAGCAGCTCCCCGGAGTCCATCCGGGGAGTCATGGAGAGGCTGAGATGCACACTGCATTAAAACAACGTATCGAGATGATGCGCGGAAAAATTCAACAGAGCGCCCCGGTGATGACCGTTCCGGCCAGTTCACAAGTGTTTGTGACGCCCGAAAACACATGTCACCGCCTGGTATCGCTGGCGGGGATCACCGATCAGGACACGATACTGGAACCCAGCGCCGGCACAGGGGCAATTTTACGGGCTATCCGGGCCGTGGCTCCCGCTGCGGCGTGTGACGCGGTAGAACTCAACGCGCAGTTGTGTGACTACCTGCGCAGGGAATTTGATGACGTCAACGTGATCTGTAGCGATTTCCTGCACTATGCGCCCCAGAAGCGCTATAGCCATATCATCATGAATCCGCCGTTTAACCGGGCAGCCGATATTCACCATATCCAGCACGCTTGCACGCTGCTTAAACCCGGTGGCGTGCTCACGGCTATCTGCCTGAACGGGCCACGCCAGAATGAAATCCTTAAACCGCTGGCTGAGCACTGGGAGCCTTTACCGGGTGGCCTGTTTGCCTATACCGGGGTGTCTACAGCCATACTGCGCCTGACAGTAGCATAGCACCGCGCCACGATACCGGCAGGGGTGAACGCCCCTGTCTCAGCGCCGGAAAAAGCCGCGCGCCTGCGGCGCTGGGATGGCCGCGCTAACGCGCAGCCAATCCCGTTGCGCGGTAGGGATATCTCGACTGAACGCAGATCATGTGTGTTGCCAGTGCTGTCTATTCTCTTCCTGGTCTTTCGTCTCTCCTCACTCTGGGTATCCCTCAAAAACGGAAAAGGCCACCTTTGGGGTCCCTTCGGCTTACCGCCCGTTCCGGTCGGCTCGTCGAGCCACACTCCGCCCGTTGTGCCGATAAATCGGCACGCCAGTCTCCGCTGAACCCCGCTAAAGCGGGTTTCAGCCCTGCGGGTAGTGTCTGATACCGAACGTCAAGGGCATCGCTTGCGTGTCTCCGCGACCGGAGACTGCCGCTCTGTCGCGCCGTGGCCTGCGCTCTCTGCACCCCGCCGAACCCCTGCCGGGGTGTAAGGGGCAACGCCGTTTCGCCTCGCTTCTTCGGCGTTGCGCCGGGTCCCTGCTCACTCATACCCGTTACAACGTCACCGTTTAAGTCCCTGTCGCCGGGGCTGATTGAGCCACAGTCTTCCTGGCCGTCCAGGTACTGCTGAAGCACAGTCTCAAAACTTTTTGCCAGCAAAAACTTTTGCGCCCGCCCTGGACGTCTGCCTCAGACCGTTGCTCTTTCGCCCTTGCGGCGCAGGTTCTCAAACGGGTGATGGCAATACCGGAGGAAAAAGAGCAGCAGGTACCCGCAAAACGTCAACACCGCGACGAGGAAACTCAACGGGTGATGGTTTTTTAACACAAAAGGAGAAGTAAGATGAACGCTACCACGATCCAGAAACCGGCTTTCAACGCGACCCCTGACAGCCACCGTAAAACGTGCATGGTCATTTATTGCGTGATCAAAGGCACGCCCTCTATCCACTTCTGTAGTTCTCCCCTATCTGGCGCAGACAGCAACCTGTGGATAGCCATCAATCCCGCCAGTTCTTCAGTGTCTCCAGTGGGGCAAAAGGTCGAAAGAAGCGATCTACACGCCGCCATCGAACAAATCATGACCATCAACAATATGGCGCATAACGTTGTGCGTGTAGAGGAAGTGCTACGCCGAAAAGAATATGTCGATTATTGCGTCACTTACAACGCCCTGAGTCGTTCCTGAGTCCATTGCGCCCGATACGAAACAACGTCAACACCCCCGCGAGGAACCTCGTCGGGGGAATACAGAAAGGAGAAATCGAATGAACGCTACCACGTCCCTCACCACCGATATAAACCCTACTCAGGCCGCTGGAGAAATGATCCCCTCGGTCGCCGTCGATCGCATTATCGCGCAGCGTAACAGCGGTATTGCAACGTTCTTGCAGGCGATTGCCCTGCTTCAGCAGGCGCGTGAGCAACTGCTGAGTGCGTCAGGCAAAACCTACTTCCCTGACTTTAATCGCATCATCGAATACAGCCTTTCCAGCCCGGTTGCCACTGAGCAAGATAAAATCCGACGTAACATCAGCCGTGCGGCAGACCGTGAAGTTTGGCAACGTCTGATGAACGATACAGGTATGTTTACCCTGATGAGCACCAAGCAGCGGGACGCGTGGGATACCAGCCTGTACAGCGATGCTTGCCCGGAAATTTCGCTTGATAACGTACTGGCGACCTTTAAAAACCTTCACGCCAACAAGGCTGATACGTTCGAACAGGGGCTGATCGATGTGTTCCGTTCCCTCTCTTGGGACTACAAGACGAATAACCCTTGCTGCCTGGGCAAAAAAATCATCCTCAATGGGATGGTGAGCAGCTTTCAGGATAAATTCTATTCGTTAGGGAGTTACGGCCAGACGCGGATCAATGACCTTGCGCGGCCTTTCTGGATATTGGACGGTAAGAACGTGCCAGATTTTCGGGTGTCCGAAGGGGCGCGGTTTAGTGAGTTTATGTCTCGGGGGCCAAAGCAGGTAAACCAGCTCTTTACCTGTGAATACTTCACCATTAAAGCCTTTAAAATTGGCACGGCGCACATTGTATTTACCCGCCCGGAGTTGGTCGATAAAATCAATGATATTGTCGCCCGGCGCTTCCCTGGTGCGTTACCGCCTGCGGTCTAAAGTATTGGCGGGGGAAACCCCGCCTTAATGTTTCTTGGTTGCAAACTTTCAGAGAGATTGCGATCATCACGTAGGCGGTTACCAGGAAGGGAGGAACTACCGGTGAGCAACAACAAGAAGGATGTGCAGAGTGCAGTGCAACAGATCCTGAAGAACGACAGTTCTGCCAATACACGGATGCTGTTCGATGACAATGCCAGTAATGGCTGGGCCTTGCTTCATCAAATCAAGCGCAACAGAAACCGCTTTCTCCGATGGACTTTATACCTGTACATCATTTTAGGTGTGGTGCTCTACGGGTGTCATCTGATGTCCAAGCAGAAACCTGATGGCATGTGGAACTCGCTCTATTTTGCAGTAGCGCTCAGTGCTCCCTTTGTTGCCTATGTTGTCGGTAAGCGGGCATTCAAAAGGGACAGGTAGCAACCAGATCGGCACGGATACCCAGCCCCCTGTAAGTTTGCGCCGGAAAAGCAGCGCCTGCGGCGCATAAGGCGTAACAGACAGCGCTGCCGCGCTGTTCTCTTCAGCCTTATGGTTTCGTTGATGCATACCGGGTGTTCCCTCTCTACCACGGCGAATTCCCTCCCTCTTACTTCTACCTTGCGCGCCTCCCCATTCTGGGGAACGAGCTGGCGTGAACGGAGCCAGGTAACCCTGTCTCCGCCCTTCGGGCTTTCATCTCTGACGCAAAATTTGTTGGTATCGCACATATGATTGTTGCAGCAATCTTGCAGCAAGATATTTATTTGTGGTTTGACTTTTTGAAAGGATCGTATCTCTTGTGTTTTATGTAACGTAATGAAATATATATCTAATTTTATAAAATGATTGCGGCAATCTAGCTGCAATCTTGCAGCTAGATTTTGAGTTGTTGCAAGATTAAAGATAGCCTATATAATCATCATATTGCAGCAATCTTGCAGCAAGATAATGGGGGCGTTATGGCTTGGATTGTTGGGTTTGTTTCTCAAAAAGGCGGGGTAGGTAAGAGTACCCAGGCAAGGGCGCTGGCCCGTGAGGCTACCGAGGGGGGCATAAAAACCAAGATTGCTGACCTGGATACGGACCAAGCCACATCAGCGGATTGGCACCGGAGAAGGCTAGCCGCAAATCTGAAACCGGCTGCTTCTGTCGAAGTCTTTTCAACATCTGAGCAGGCGATTGCGGCAGCTGAAGGATTTGATCTGTTGATTATCGATGGCCCGGCGAGAGCCAGTAAAGGTACCTTGGAAATCGCAAAAGTGGCCGATTTGATTGTGCAACCGACGGGGGCCTCTCTTGATGATCTGATCCCTGCTATTAAAGTGTTTCATGGCCTCGTTAACGCCGGTATCCCCCGTGCTAAACTGGTCTTCTCACTTTGCCGCATTGGTACCGAAACGGAAGAGGCTGACGCAAGGGCATACATCCAGGAAGCCGGATACGAAACCCTGGACGGCTGCCTGGTCGAAAAGCCTGCCTACCGACTGGCACAGAACGCGGGATTGGCGGTAACTGAAACCCGCTTTAAAGGCCTCAGAGAACGCGCCGACAAACTTATCCAGGCGCTGATTGATAAAATAGGAGAGTGATTGCAATGGTCGATGTTTCTAGACTAAAGAAACGGGGAGGCCTGGGAACTCCTCCTACTCTTGATGAAGCGGCAACCAGCCTGACGGCACCAGAGGTTGCCCCAGCACCGTTGGAAGAGTCACCAACAACGTTAACACCTTCACCAGTGCCGGATGCTAACAGTGCAAATCCTCCGGTCAAGAGCAAAGCACCAGCTCGGCAGATTTTTCGTGATGGACGTTCCGCCAGAACAACAAACCGCACACTGGCGTTTGCAACGCGGGTGACACCAGAGTTTGACAGAGAGGTCCGCTACATTGCTGAGCGCGAGAACCTAAAGCTTGTTGAGGTACTGGAAAAGGGTATCGAAGCACTCAAAGAAAAACTGAATTACAAAAACCTGAAGTAAAACAATAGCCGTAACTATGATTGCAGCAATCTTGCAGCTAGATTGCTGCAATATTTTTGAATATATAATCTTGCTGCAATCTTGCAGCTAGATTGCAGCAAGACTTAAATGTATAATACTCAGATTGAGTATCAATGTTTGCTATGTAAATACTCAATGTGAGTCTTTATGATGAGATAACTATTATTAACACTCAAATTGAGTGTTAAACTACAAAGGATAAATACTCGAGTTGAGTATTAACGGAGATGGCATGAAACTATTTTGTGATGATGGTTCAACGAACGTAAAACTGGCATGGTTCGAAGCAGGCACGTTAAAAACGTCGGTGTCTGTAAATTCGTTTCGCAACGGTTGGAAAGTCGATGGTCTGGGAAGCCGTAAAACGTACAACTACAGCCTTGATGGTCATAAGTACACCTATGATCCGGTAAGCGAAGCGGCAATCAGTACCACGCACATCGAGTACCAATATACCGACTCAAATGTGTTGGCTGTGCATCATGCGTTGCTCAATAGCGGTCTGGAGCCACAGGAAATCTCACTCACGGTGACGTTACCTATCAGCGAATACTACACGGCTGATTGCCAGAAAAATGAACTTAACATCGAGCGCAAGATCAAGAACCTGTTGCGACCGGTTAGCCTGAATAAGGGTGAAGCCTTCACTATCACCTCGGTGGACGTGATGCCTGAATCATTGCCGGCAGTCTTTACACGTCTGGTCAGTGACAACGTAGGCGAGTTTGAAAAGTCATTGGTCATCGACCTGGGTGGGACAACGCTCGATGTCGGGGTGATTGTCGGCCAGTTCGATGATGTGTCTGCCGTACACGGGAATTCTAAAATCGGTGTGTGTCAGGTAACCAATGCGACCCTGACGGCCCTCAGAATGGCCAGCAGTGACACAAGCCCGATGATCGCTGACGAACTCATCAAGAAGCGCCATGACGCCACGTTTTTCAGTCAGGTTGTCAATGATGAAAGCAAGCAGTCGTTGGTGCGGGATACGATAGAAACGGCGATCCACAAATTGGGTGAGCATGTCGTTGACGATTTGACTAAATTCCGCAACGTGAACAGGGTTTACATTGTCGGCGGAGGTGCAACACTGATAGCACCTGCTGTAAGCAAGTTTTGGGCGCATCTTGGCGATAAAGTGGTACTGATGGATGAGCCTCAAACCGCGCTTGTTAAAGCAATAGCCCGATTTAAAGGAGAGTGAACATGGAGCCTGATGATATGGAGGGAAGAAAAAAAATCTCTCTCTATCTGCATCCGGAAGAATTGTCAGACCGCATGGCGCTTGACCAGGTCGATACTGTTCCACGCAAAAAAAGAGGGGAACTGTATCGGCATGCACTGATCGCCGGGTTGGCATTGCATCAGCTGGATCAAAGGCTACCTGAGTTACTGACCCTGTTGTTCACCAGGACGCTGACACCGGATGAGGTGATCAACCAGCTGGCTGCAATGACAGGGTGGAAGCCATCGCAGGTACAGATCAAGGATGTGCTTGCCGCGCTTAACATGGAAATTCCCAAGGAACCATCAGAGCCAGAGCCTGATGAAAAGGTGAATGTGGAACTTGTCAGGACAAAACTGAAGGGGCTTTTATGACAGACTTATTGGAAGGTGATTTTCGCGCTGGCAAATGAGAATAGTATTTTCATTAAAGGGGAATGCTCCCCAGCTTGCTGAAAGTCACACGCCAGCGCTTGCTGGCGTTTACTTTATCACGGCAACCGGGAGATCCTTCCAGCGTGTCGTATAGGCAGGGGAGAGCATCTCCTGCTTCATTTTCCAGCCTTTGTTGATACCTTGACCCGCAAACCATATCTTGCCCATCCCCGTTGCGTTGATGTGATCCACAACCGTCATCAGTTTCTCACTGTTCGCCCTGGGCGGTAAATCGTCAAACAGGTCTATCTGTCCGGGCCGGTGACAAAAGTCATTCAGGATGATGCCGGCTTTTTGGTACCGGTACCCGTCGCGCCAGATTTGCTCCAGGGCTTTCATCGCGGCCGCAACGATATCACGTGTATCTTGCGTGGCCAGCATCAGTACCTGGTTCGCATTATTCCCGTAATACGGATCATTGGCGTATGGACTGGTGCGTAGAAATACGCTGACGTGTCGGCAGTATTGCCGTTCCTCACGCAGTTTTTCTGCGGCGCGCTCTGCATATTGGCAGACCGCCTGCCGCATGTCCTGCAGCTGCGTTACGCGTTCGCCAAAGCTGCGGCTGCAGATGATTTGCTGCTTTGCCGGCAGGGTATCGATCGAGATGCACGCGGTACCGTTGAGCTCACGAACGGTACGTTCTACCACCACGCCAAAGGTTCTTTTCATCAACTGCAGGTTGGCATCGGCCAGCTGCAGCACCGTTTCTATTCCCATCACTCTGAGCTTGGCCGAAAGCTTGCGGCCTATGCCCCACACCTCCTCGATCGGGAGCAATGCCATCAGCTTGCGCTGCCGTAGCCGATCGCTCAAATCCACCACGCCGCCAGTCGCTGGCCACGTTTTTGCTGCGTGGTTGGCCAGCTTTGCCAGTGTGCGGGTTTGGGCTATGCCAATGCCACAGCTCAGCCCGGTTTGCTGCTTTACCGTCGTTCGAACGCGCTGGCCAAAAGCGAGGAATGGCTCACAGGTGTTAATGCCGGTGATGTCCAGGAAGGCTTCATCAATCGAGTAAATCTCCAGTTTCGGTGCCAGGGCTTCCAGCACGGACATGGTGCGGGCACTGATATCGCCGTAAAGCGCATAGTTACTGCTGAACGTCGCTACCTGGTACCGGGTGATCAGCGATTTCATTTGGAAATAGGGGGCACCGCGTTTAATACCCAGCGCTTTCGCCTCGCGGTTGGCCGCCACGATCGCACCATCATTATTACTGAGCACGATCACCGGTTTACCCTTCAGGTCTGGCCGAAACAGCTGCTCACAGCTGGCATACATCGAATTGACATCACAGAGCAGGTACATGGCCAACTCAACGGAAGGTATGAATGCCGTGTATCACGACACCAAATATATCCAGATCGTCTGGATCAACATAAATCGGGCTGTAGGCAGCATTCATTGGCTGCAGGCAGAGTTGGGGGTGAACACACAGACGCTTGACCGTAAATTCACCACCCACAGAGGCAACTACAATATCGCCGTGCCGGGGTTCCAGGGCTTTATCAACGATCAGCAGATCGCCGGAGAGAATACCCGTCTCAATCATGGATTCACCTTCAGCACGAACGAAATAAGTCGCTGAAGGATGGTGAATTAAAAACTGATTCAGATCCAGCTGGGCTTCTATCCAGTCTTGGGCTGGGCTGGGAAAACCTGCAGGGCAACTTTCTCCAAACAGAGGGAGCGAAAGCCGGCTTTCAGTCAGGGCAGCGATCAGTTCTGCTTTCATCTTGTATTGAAACCTTGAATATATACTGTATGAATTAACAGTATTATGAATGCCGTGTTAGCCAAATAGCAAGGTGGCCAGGGAGTCAATCAGGTAGGTGGATGTTTTGCCATTGAAAATAGTTTCTTTGCAAATTAATGACTGGCTCAGCAAAAAACGCAGGGCCAGGGTAGCAAGGGGGTATCCGAGGACGATCGGCAGGGTAGCAGGGCCAGGAAAGGAACTGCCGGAAGAAAAAACCGTGTTGGCCCCCAGGGGCTTCCCGCCCGTTCCGGTCGGCGCGTCGCCTGCATTCCGCTAAGCCCGTCAATTGACGGCCTAAGCTCCACGGAGCCACGGGTCGTGTCTCCGCCTTCGGTAGCAACCGAGGCTGGATGGAAGGTCAACACCAAGGTCAGGGGCGCGCTTGCAGCGGCCAGGGCCGCGCCGCTTTCACTGCCCTGCGGTAAATCAGCAGGGCGCTGAGGGGCAACGCCGTTTCGCGCCCGCGCGTTTCGTCGTTGCGGCGGGTTCCTGCTCGTTTCATTACCTGGATATCTTCACCCATTTGAGTTCTTTCGCCGGGGCTGAGACAAGCACAACCCGTCTTGCTGTCCAGGGGCCGGCCCTGCCTTTCGCAATAAATTTTTCCCGGCCATTTCATTAGACCGAAAAAAATTTCCCGCTCACCCCCAGACATCTTCACCGGGCCATGCTCGTTTCGCCCTTTGCGGCGAACGACTCTCAAACGGGTGAAGGTAATACCCAGCGGGAAAGTCCAGCAGGTCCCCGCAATAACATCAAAACCGCGGCCCCGACAACTCAACGGGTGATGGTTTTCAAAAGCGAAAGCTCAACGGAAATAAGGAGATTCATCATGGCAGAACGTGGCGTAAACAAAGTGATTTTGGTCGGCAATCTGGGTCAGGCTCCCGAAATTCGTTATATGCCCAATGGGGGTGCGGTAGCCAATCTGACGTTGGCAACTTCCGAAACATGGCGCGACAAGGCAACGGGCGAACAAAAAGAAAAAACCGAATGGCATCGCGTCGTCTTGTTCGGAAAGCTGGCCGAAGTGGCCGGGGAATACCTGAGCAAAGGCTCAAAGGTCTATATCGAGGGGCAACTGCAAACCCGCAAATGGCAGGACGAACAGGGTGGCGATCGCTACACCACCGAAATCGTGGTGAAGGTCAATGGCACCATGCAAATGCTGGGCGGCGGCGAGCGTCAGACCAGCGGCAATGCACCTCAACCTCCGGCTGCCGCGCAGCCAGCAGCCAGCAGCGCACCGGCCAAGGGCAAGCGTACTGGTAAAGGGAAAGGTACGCCAAAGGGAGCAGATGCCGCGCAAGCACCATCAGCGCCACCATCGCAGCCGCAAGGTGGTCAATACCCGCCGATGGATTTTGAAGACGATATCCCGTTCTAGGATTTACCTTTTCGCCCTGTGCAAGCAGGGCATCACTAACAGGAGTTTATCGCCAATGGCTGACCAAACCGATCAACACGTTTTGCTTCCAGAGGGGACGTTTACGCATGAAGAGGCCTGCGCTGTAACAGCTGCCTACAGCAATATCACCATCGAAAACTATCAAGGGGGGCAATTTCAGCTCGTTATCAGGGACAACGGCCACTTGGTCAAGCGTTATTGGAATTTTGAACCTGATGCCGGGTATTGGCTGAATCGCGGTATCACGGATTACGGTGTGAAAAAGCAGTAAGCAAAAGGGTGCCGGACGTGAGCCGTCCGGCAGACAGTAGTCAAGACCATAAGGAGAGTTTCAACTATGTCAGTTACCGAGTCTAAAGCAAAAACTACCAAGAAATCCAGCAGTAAGGCAAAAGCAAAACAAAATGTGGTGGCAGAAACACTGCTCACTTTGCTTGAAAGTACCCCTGTAGAACTGGTGCCCTATTCCCGTTTGGCAGATAGCGAGTTGAATACCCGTATCGTGCCGCATACAGAGAAAGAAGTCAGGGAATTGGCAGACAGTATCAAGGGGGTCGGCATTCTACAAAATCTGATCGTCATGGCGTTGCCGGACGGTCAATTGGCAGTAGTCGGCGGCGGCGGTCGCAAAAAGGCGACCGGGTTGTTGGTAGCCGAGGGGCTGGTCAGTGCCGATCAGCCTTTTGTTCCCGTAAAAATCGTACCCGCCGAAATGGCGGTCGCAGCGTCATGGATTGAAAACAACCACCGGAAAGGGATGCACCCTGCCGAGCAGATCATCGGCTTTCGCACGATGGCAGCGGAAGGGAAGACACCCGCGCAAATTGGCGACCTGCTGGGTTTTGGTGCGCACCACGTTCAACGCATGTTGAAGCTGTCCAGACTGGCCCCTGCCATTATTGATGCCGTGGCAAAAGACGAACTGACCGCAGAGCACTGCCATGTACTGGCGCTGGAAGATGACCATGAACGCCAGTTGCAGGTGCTCGAATTGGCGAAAGCGCGCAGCTATAGCGGCAAACCGCAGGTTAATGATATCCGCAACATTATCACCGCCAGTGAAGTCAGTATCAGCAACAGCCCGAGGTTTGCGTTTGTCGGTGCTGACGTATTTGAAGAGGGGCAGATCCGCCGCGACCTGTTCAGCGGGGAGAATGACGGGTATGTCGATAGCGTGTTGCTCGATACCCACGTCATGAACAAGTTGGAGAAAATTGCCCAAGAAATTCAGGCGCGTGAAGGCTGGTCATGGTGTCTGCACCGATTGAATGCGATCAGCGAGTGGGGAAGGGATAGCAACGATTATACCTTGCAGCAGCCACCCGCACAGGAGCTTACTCCGGAAGAACAGGCCCGGATGGAGGAATGGAACGCGGCGCTAGAAGCCACAGACAACCATGATGATGAGTACGAAATCCAGCAACAGATAGATGATCTGGAAACAGAAGTCGAGATCCGTTCATGGACGCCTGAGCAGAAAGCGCAATCCGGTATTGTCGTTTCCTATGAGCAAGGTGACTTTCGCGTCCAGCGTGGGGTGTTAAAGCAGGAGCCAGAGCCGGAAGAGGCAGAAAATACACCGCAGGAGGGCGAGGAAACAGCAGCAGCGTCAGGCGAACCTCGGGGAATAACGTATACCAGAGCACCGGATCCGGCAGACGATATCAGCTTGCCGTTACTGACCAAAATGTCCTCTGAGAGAACACTGGCGGTTCAAGCGGCGTTACTCCAAGACACCCCCAAGGCCGTTGCGTTGCTGGCATGGAAACTGTGCCAAAACGTGTTGGGAACATACTGTAGCCCAACGTCGGCGCTTAAAGCATCAATATCATACTCTCACTCTTCCCTCACCAGTAATGCACCATCAGGGAGTGAAGGTACCGCATATCTTGCGCTGGAGGCTGAAAAAGAGCGGATTAGCGCCTTGTTGCCGAAAGGGTGGGAAAAAGATTTCACCACTTTCTTTACCCTGAGCGGTGAAACCCTGATGTCTATCCTTGGGCTGTGTACTGCCTGTGCGCTAGATGGCGTACAAACCCGTGAATGCGGTCATACCTCACGCAGTACGCTCGATCCGCTGGAAACGGCGCTGGGCTTCCATATGCGTGACTGGTGGCAACCGACCAAGGCCAATTTCTTTGATCACCTCAAAAAGCCTCAAATCATTGAGTTTCTGACCGACGCCGGATTTACAGGGGCGGCAAGTGATGCAGAGAAGATGAAAAAAGGCGATGCCGCCGAACTGGCTGAAGAACGGATGAAGGGGAATCGTTGGGTTCCGGTGTGGTTAAAAGCGCCAGAGGCCAAAACTGAAACGGCGACGACCGAAGAAGACATCCAAGAAACCGCTGACACCAACCCAACCCCTGACGCAGCCTGATAACGGAGGTGCCGCTCGTCAAGGGCGGCAATAACACCATGACGAAAGAAGAAAAATTTACCCTGGCCAAACTGCAAGCGTTTACCGCCACAGATTTTGAACAATACCGCGAACGTGGTGATAAGGCCCGCATGACGTTGTCCAGTGCGGTCATCACTGAACTGGCACTGCCTGACTGTTGGCAGATTGACTGTGAGCAGCGGCAAGAGTGGGGCGGTGTTCATCCGGTACACCTGCGCGTACATCACCCATTGGCCTCACAGGTACCGTTCGAGATCCTTTGTCCGTGTCACGAGTCGCCTTACTGGTATTGCCGTCTGCCGTTTGAGGAGGGAACCTCGGTAGCGTGGTTCTACAGTGCTGACAGTTTCGACCCGGATGCCATCAGGGCGGTGGTCAGGCGGCTGGATGAGTATATCCGCGCCGGTTACACCGAAGCGAACATGCTGGCAGCGGCGTTGCGTATGGGAGGGCTGACAGTATGATCCCGAACCATTTAGCGCTCGTTCCTGTTAATTCGTATCAGCGTGCAGCCATGCAGGCCATTATTACCGTAGAAGATAAGATCCAACGGGGTAAAAGAGTGGGCCAATATCCCTACGCGCGTGAACTGCTTCGAGAGTTATACGGAAGCAGCCACAGAGTATCGGCAGAAAATGTGCATAGAGCCGCTGGAAGATACGATCATCAAGGACGAAAATCCGCGACCAAGGACGACATAATCAGGGCGTTGGATATCCTGATCGCCAGCCATGGAGAAATTTGCCCACACCCACTTTCCACCGATCATGGCTACTTGTATTTTCCTGAAGTGCGTTATCGCTTACGCGAACGCCATCATCGTAAATGCGATCTGAAAGTTGCCCGCAGGTTAAGCAATGAGGAACGTGAACGCCAGCAAAAACGCCGACGTTATCAGGTTCAGGTGGCGCAAGCGGAAATTGAACTGGCCTTTATTACACCCAGTGAACTTGCCGCATGGTATAAGCGACAGGAACGTCAGGGGGTCCATGATGAAGACCTGATGGGCATGGTGCAGGTGTGGAGCCAGCGCTTTACCAATGTGCTCCAATGGTCCTTTGTGGTCGGGCAACCGCTATGGGCCATTGTCGGTGAAATGCGTGGCGAGATGGAAAGCCGGTCAGTGATAGACCAATGGCTTGATGCGTTGATGCTACCGAACAAGCTGGAGAGCGTGGCGTGAATATGTGGCGCTATTCGCTGCGGTGGGCGTATCCCCATCTGCCTTGTCCTGGTGAAGAGGTACTGGTCTTTGAGGATGTGCCTGCCGGTGAGCGTGCGCCAGCCAGCGTGATGGCACTGTTCATACCTGGTGGCGACTACATGGTGTCTCTGGATTTTTTGGACGATAAGCCAATACGCCGCTGGAGTCCAGAACGCAAGGCACAGGCACGCCAGCGGAATCTGGAACGCCGGGTAATGAAGGCCGCGCCATTGTTTGCCGATGAACTGATCACCCGCGAACTGACAAATCGTCCCGATTACTTCAAAGGCAAATGAGCACTATACTGATCACAATCACTCGCTAAATGGGAGGTGGGTATGTGGAAATTCATAAGACATAAAATCGCAAACAACTCCAAAGTGAAAAAGATGTCTGAGGCAGAGAGAAAGCGTATCGGCGGAAAATTTATCATGTTTGGTACCTTTACGTTGCTGGTACCGCTCACTGCCATGATGTTCTCATACCATAGTGTATTGATGCATGTCGTCTCTCAGGTCGTTTGGATTTCAGCAATGATCGTCGGCTGTGGTATTGCTTTCGAGTCCGGCGAAAAGCACCAGGGCCGCAATAGGGCACAGCGGTAGGGAAGAAGGCAGCGCTAACGCGCTGCTTTCTTATTTCCGCTCCTGCCTGTTTTCTCTCTCAGTTCTCTGGGTAGCACTACCAGGTAGCTCTATACACATCCTTATCATCTTCTGCAGTCTCCTTTACCTCTATTTTCTTCACCGCCGACCCTGGTGATGCAGCTGGCTGACAAACCACGTCAAGGGCCACCTGGATACCTTCGGCTCCCCAGCTTTGCTGGGTCGTCACCCCTACTCAGCTAACCCGGCACGGGGTGCCAGGTAAGCTTCTGCCGAACCCCGCGAGCGGGTTTCGGGCCTGACGGCTAGGGTCTGATATCTAACGACCAGGTCAACCCCGGCAGTTGGCCAGGGCCAACGCATTCACTGCCCTACGATAGGACCGTAGGGCGCTAAGGACGCCACGGCTGTTTGCCGTGTCGGGTGTGTGCTCGTTGTTTGCCCCGTGTCAGTCACATCACCGACTGAGTCCCTCGCCCCGCTAAAAACTACCTGCCTGGCGGCTGAATTCAAGTCTGTCGCCGGCACCCGTTCGCACTCCCTGCGGTCGCTTGCGCTGCGGCTTTGTCGCCAGTCTTGATTTCATCCTTTTACCAGGCAGGTCAGTTTAGCGGTTGC